>JADHLZ010000030.1 GCA_016780345.1 Flavobacteriaceae bacterium
TTGAATCGAACATTCAAGCCATCAATGCTTCATTTTCATCAAATGAAGTTAAAAACAAGATAATTATTAAATTAAAAGACTATTACTTAAAATAATTTTTCAATTGGTTACAATATCATTTTTTACATACGTTAACAATAAATTTTGGGCTTTTAAACAAATGTATTTTGCAAATAAATTAATTAAAAACTCAAAAGGATTAGTGTTCTATAAATTACTGGGAACTGGTGCTGGTGCTGGGTTTAGTTTATTTCCAGATTTTAAAACTTACTCGATTTTATGTGTTTGGAAAGACGATAAATCAGCATATGAATTTTTAAACAATAGTATTCATTCACTTCAGATTTCTCAAAAAGCATTTTCCAGAAATGATTATTTTTTACAACCTATTCACAGTCATGGTAATTGGGACGGAATTAACCCTTTTACAATTTCAAAAAATAATTTTGATGAAAATTTCCCTATAGCTATAATCACAAGAGCCAGATTGAATTACTCAAAATTATTAGAGTTTTGGAATTCTGTACCCAAAGCTTCAAAGGCAATTAAAAATGCAAAAGGAGTTAAATGGTTCAAGGGAATTGGTGAGTTACCTTTTATTCAACAAGCTACCTTTAGTGTTTGGAATAATTTGCAATCTGTAAAAGATTTTGCTTATAAAAATATAGATCATGCTGAGATTGTAAAGAAAACAAAAAAAAGAAAATGGTATAAAGAGGACTTGTTTTCTAGGTTTGTAGTTTTAGATAAAAAAATAAAAGTATTTTCAAATTGAAAAAAGCAATAATTATTGGTTCCGGTATTGCTGGAATAGCATCTGCTTTGAGGTTAAAATCTATTGGATATGATGTTGTTGTTTTTGAAAACAATAATTATCCAGGGGGAAAGTTGTCTTCTTTTAAGTTAGGTGATTATAGATTTGATGCAGGGCCTTCACTTTTAACTATGCCTCAATATATTGATGAGCTTTTTCAATTATTTGACGAAGATCCAATTAAATACTTTAAATACGAGAAAAAGGAAATATCATGTAAATATTTTTGGGAAGATAATGTGATTTTAAATGCATATTCTGATAAAGAAAGGTTTATCAATGAAATAAATAAAGTTTTAGGAGTGGATAAAAAAGTTGTGTCAACTTATCTAAATAAAGCTAAAAAAAAATACGACTTAACTAAAAGTGTATTTCTTGAGAGATCTTTACATAAGGTTAAAACTTATTTTTCAGTAGACTTATTGAAAGGTATTTTTAATTTATTTAGTTTTCAAATCAACAAAACTTTACATCAAGTTAATTCTGAAGAATTACGCGAACCCCATTTAGTTCAACTTTTTAACAGATTTGCTACTTATAATGGATCATCTCCTTTCAAGACACCAGGAATGATGACTTTAATACAACATCTAGAGCAAGAATACGGTACTTATGTTAGTAATAAAGGAATGATAAACATTATTGATTCATTGTATGAATTAGCATTAAGACAAAATATCAAATTTAAATTTAATCATTTGGTGAGTGAAATTTTGTTAGATGGTAAAAAAGCTATTGGGGTTAAAACCAATAATCAAATTTTTAGATCGGATATAGTAATTTCAAATATGGATGTTGTCCCAACATATAAAAAGTTATTAAAAACATCGTATCATCCAAAAAAAATTTTAAATCAAGAAAGATCGAGTTCAGCTTTGATATTTTACTGGGGAATTAAAAAATGTTTTAAAAATTTAGAGTTGCATAATATTCTTTTTTCAAAAAATTATAAAGAAGAGTTTGAATCTATTTTTAAACATTCATCAATTTATAAAGACCCTACAGTTTATATTAACATTACATCAAAGGATGTTATTTCTGACGCTCCTAAAGGCTGTGAAAATTGGTTTGTTATGATAAACAGTCCTAATAATTCAGGTCAAGATTGGGATGCCATCGTTAAAACAGTAAGGTCTAATATTATAAAAAAAATCAATAAGGTTTTAGATGTTAATATTGAAGAGAAAATTGAATTTGAAAAAATTTATACCCCTTTGACTATTGAAAAAAATACACAATCTTTTTTAGGTTCACTGTACGGGTCGTCTAGTAATAATAAAATGTCTGCTTTTTTAAGACATCCTAACTTTTCTAATGATATTCAAAATTTATATTTTTGTGGAGGAAGTGTTCACCCTGGTGGTGGAATTCCACTTTGCCTATTGTCTGCAAAAATAGTTTCTGAAATAATAAAAAATAAATGAAATTTTTAAACCCAATAAATTCAACATCAATGGTTTCAGTATTTGCAATATGGTTGTTTCATGTTTGTGGAATGATAGGAATTTCATATGGAAACAAAGACCTTTTTTTGTCTTTTACACCCATCAATTTAATCATCTCATTTTTTTTACTATTTGTTAATCAACTTCAAATTACTCGAAGAGAACTACTGTCCGTCTTTACAATTTTCTTAATTGGTATGATTTGTGAAATTTTGGGAGTTAACTATGGTTATATTTTTGGAGACTATGTTTATTTAGATAATTTAGGGACTAAAGTTTTAGGAGTCCCAATTTTAATTGGAATAAACTGGGTTATTTTAACATTTATTACTGGTTCAATATCAAGTTATATATTTAAAAATCTGAAGATTTCAATTTTATTTGGAGCCATTTTTATGATTCTCCTAGATTTAATAATTGAACCAGTTGCTCCTCATTTGGGGTTTTGGATTTTTGACCTACCTTCAGTACCATTACAAAACTATGTAGGGTGGTTTTTAATCGGTCTTGTTACTCAGTTTGTTTTTCAGAAATTTGTAGTTAATAAAGAAATACCTTTTTCTACAAATCTTCTATTAGCAAATATTGTATTTTTCTCTTTTTTAAATTTCCAAGAAATTTAAATTTACTTTACTACAGTTAATACTCCGTTATTGTAAGTGGTAGTGTAGCATTTCAAAACATCTCCTGTTGAACCTTTAGTTTGACAGTCGGTTGGAAAATTGTTTCCGTGTCCACTTTGGCCTTCGGAACATACAAATCTATCAGCAGAAGTATTATAAGACCAGTTGTTTCTTCTACCCTGGTGTGGACATGAGTTTGTGAAAGCTCTGTAAGTAGAAGAATCTATCTTTAACAATAGCATATTTTGAGCAGTAAAGTTCATCCACCCGTTTGAATCTAGAGAAGAAAAAGTTGAATGGCTAAGATTTATAGTTACTGTGTTCCCATTTACTGTATAACCACTATTAGAATCACCATTGTTTCCTGATCCTGAATTATTTCCGCCTCCAGCTATATCGTCTTCTCCACCTGAAGAGCAAGCTTCAAGCATGGTGACTCCAAAAAAAGCTAATGCTACAGTTGGGCATACATTTTTTAAAAATTCTCTTCTTTTGTTTTTCATATTAAAAATTTAATATTTTAAATATCCAAAAATCGTTCCAAAAAATTAAAATTTTGTAGAACTACTATTTTTTAATTTTATATGTAATTTTAATTATAACTATACATTTTACATATTTTTTATACTTTAGTGTATCTAAAATTATATAATAAAGTTTTTATAAAAACTTAATAATCAGTATTATTTGAAATTTTTTTTATTCTTTTTATTTATTTTCTTTTCTGTAAAGGCTCAACTTTTGCCACCTATACAGTCTTATACACCACAAGATTACAATGGAGCCAATCAAAATTGGATGATTGACGGTTCACCCTCTAATAAAATTTTATTTTCAAATAGTGAAGGTCTTTTAGTTTTTGACGGAACTAGCTGGACTAAATATTCTTCGCCAAATGGCACAATATTTCGTTCCGTTAAAAATACAGGTGATTTAATTTATACTGGTTCTCATTCTGATTTTGGCTCATGGCAAAAATCTATTGATGGATCTTATAAATACACTTCTTTGGTTAAATCACTTAATTTACACATTGAAGAAGATGAGGAGTTTTGGGGTATCATTACTTTAGATAACTGGATTATTTTTCAGTCTCTTCATAGGCTCGTTTTCTTAGATAGAATAACAAAAGAAGTAAAATATTTAAAAGTTGAAGGGACTATAAAAAAATCTTTAGTTATAGATAATCAGATTTATTTTAGTTTAGACACTGGATTTTTCAAACTGCTCAACGGACAACTACAGTTAGTTGTTAGTAGTGATAAACTTCCCTCTGCGATTGTTAATGTGTTCAATACAAAAAATGGATTACTTTTTTTAACCTCAAATGATGGGTTTTATTCTATAGATTCTTTTGGTAAACTATCAAAACTTAAATCTTTTCTTGACAATAATAAAAATATTACAATTTTTAACTCTTTAAAATTAAATGATTTTTCAATTGCTTTAGGAACTATTGGTCATGGATTAATTATTCTTGATTCAAATTTTAACCTTCTAGCAAAATACGATAAAACCAATGGCCTAAATAACAACACTGTGCTTTCATTGTACCAGGATCAAGAAAGTAATATTTGGTTAGGTTTAGATAATGGTATCTCAGTAATTAATATTAATTCACCCTTTTCGATTTTTAATGATGATGATGGAAATATAGGGACTGTTTATGCTTCTATTTTACACAATGACTTATTATACATTGGAACTAATCAAGGTTTATTTTATAAAAAATATAATTCGAAATCTGAATTTAAATTAATTAAAAACACATCTGGTCAAGTTTGGTCTTTAGAAAAAATTGATGGCACTCTTTTTTGTGGTCATGATCAAGGAACATTTATTATAAATAATACAACTGCAGAAAAAATAGAGAATACTTATGGATCTTGGACATTTAGAAAAAAATCCTCAGATTCCAACGAAATTGTTCAAGGAAGCTATGATGGTTTATCAATTCTTTCACAAAACAATGGGAAATGGTTAATTAAAAATAAATTATTAGGATTTGATATTTCTTCGAGATTTTTTGAAATTTCAAATAATGGAAAAATCATTGTGAGTCATGGATATAAAGGAGTTTATAAACTTTCTGTTAACTCAGATTTTAATGAAGTGATCGATTACGAACTTGATTCTATTGCTATTAAAGGAGGAAATACCAGCTTAGCTAAATTTGATAATAATATTTATTACAATTTTATTGGTGGTGTTATGAAATATAATTCCATAACAAATAATTTTTCAATTGACACTCTATTAACTAATTTGTCTTCAAAAGAATTACTTTATGGAATTATAAGAAATGATAATGATGGTAAGCTTTGGTTTTTTTCAGAAAAGAACATTCATTATGTTTACAAAGACTTGGTTACTGGAAATAAAAAAGTGAATTCACTGTTTTTTCCTAATGAACTTCGAAGAACTGTTTTTGAAAATATTGCTAAAATTGATAAATTAAATTATATAATAGGAACAAATAACGGTTATATAAATCTTAATTTAGATGATTATAATCTGAAACCTCCAGTAGTTTCTATTAATAAAATAGAATCATTTAAACTTAATGAACAACCCTCTTTACTTAGTCTTGGTGAACTTATTCAATTAGACTATGATTCAAATAATTTGAATTTTTATGTCAGTGTTTCTAATTATCAAAAGTTTCAACCTACAACATTTGAATATTTAATGGAAGGTTATATTGAAGAATGGACTGAAATCTCTGAGATACCAATCATTACTTTTAATAACCTAAAATCAGGAAGCTATCAATTTAAAATTAGAGCTAAAACAGGAGGTTTATATTCTGATAACATTGAGTCATTTTCCTTTACGGTTGAGACACCTTGGTATTTTTCTAATTTTATGATAGCAAATTATTTTCTAGTTTTTGCGATTTTATTTTTCTTTTTAAATAGATCCTATGAAAAGTATTATCAAGAGAAAGAAGAGAAGATGATGCGTATAAATAAAAGTAAATTAGAACTTATTGAATTTGAAAAAAAACAAGCTTTAATGGCAGTTGAAAATACTAAGCTTCAAAATGATATAGAAAGTAAAAACAGAGAACTTGCTGTGTCAACTATGTCTATGATTAAGAAGAATCAATTTCTAAGTAAAATTAAATTATATCTTAAAAATACAGATTCTCCAAACAAAATCTTGTCAGTTATTAAGATGATTGATAAAAATCTGAATAATAATGACGATTGGAAATTTTTTGAGGAAGCCTTTAATAATGCTGATAAAGACTTTCTTAAAAAGGTTAAATTCACACACCCGACTCTGACAAATAATGATTTAAGGCTCTGTGCTTATCTTAGACTCAATCTATCATCCAAAGAAATAGCTCCTCTTCTTAACATATCTTTAAGCAGTGTAGAAATTAAAAGATATAGGCTTAGAAAAAAAATGAAACTTTCTCATGGAGAAGGTTTGACAGAGCATCTCTTAAGTATATAGTTTTTTTAATTTCATTTAAATATTTCTCAATTTTAGCTATACAAAAACTATACATTATCGATATTAGTTAATTTTATATATCAATATTTAGTTCTTTAAATTATTAATTTATATGGATATTGCCTTTTGTTTTTATGGTTTTATCAGCTTTAGGTACATTAAAATATTTACTTCATAATTCTGTATAGGTTATTTATGTTTGTTTAACAATAATTTTACTTTAAGTTTAAACTTTATAAAACAAAAACTAAATATGAAAGCAAAATTATTATCATTAATTATCCTTTTAGGATCTTTTTTCATGGTAGCACAAGACTCTATCTTAGTTGGATCCGTATCGGACGCATCTACTAGTGGGCCTTTACCTGGTGTAAGCGTTGTGATTAAAGGTACTCAGATTGGAACTCAAACAGATTTTGATGGAAATTTCAGTATTTCTGGTGTTAACTCTGGTGACATAATTCAATTCTCATTTATTGGGTATGTAACTCAAGAAGTTCAAGTTGGAAATTCTTTTAATATCAATGTTTCTCTTAAAGAAGATGTTGAAGCCTTAGATGAAGTTGTTCTTGTTGGTTACAGTACCCAAAAAGCTTCTAATATTTCTGGATCAGTAACAACTGTTTCAAGTGAAGCTATTGACAAACTTAAACCAAGTAGAGTAGAAGAAGCTCTTCAAGGACAATCTGGTTTAAATGTTATTTCATCCCCTAATCCTGGTGGTAAACCTTCTATTTTAATTAGAGGTATTACATCGTTTTCAGGTACTGATCCACTTGTAATTATTGACGGTATAAACTCATCTCTTTGGGATGTTGATGCTTTAAGCTCTGACGATATAGAAACAATTTCTGTATTAAAAGACGCTTCCACTACTGCACTTTACGGAGTTAGAGGTGGTAATGGAGTAATAGTAATTACTACTAAATCTGGTTTTAAGAATCAAAAAACTCAATTTACTGTTGATTCTTCATTCGGAATGCAAGAAGTTGATAATTTCATCAAAGTTTTAAATGCATCTCAATATGCTGCTATTTTAAATGAAGGAAGTGTAACATCGGGAGGACCATTAATTTTTAATGATCTTTCTGCCTTGGGAGTTGGAACAAATTGGCAAGCTGAATTATTTGATTCTGCTCCAATATCTACAACTACTATTTCTGCTTCAGGAGGTTCAGATACTACTACATATTATCTTTCAGCTAGTTACCTAGCTCAAGAAGGTGTAGCAGGCGGAGGAGATAAAGATTTTTTTGATAGATCAACACTAAGTGCAAACTTTACATCTGAGCTAACAGACGACTTGAAATTTTTTATTAATACTAAATATTCAAATATTCAAGGTAATGGTTTAGGTGGTAATCAGGTTTTTAATGCTCTTAATTTTGACCCATCTATTTCCCCAATGGTTGATGGAGCATATGGAATTAGTAGTACTATCACTCAAGAAGTTCTTAATCCACTTGCAGGATTATCAAATTCTTACAGTGATAATAAGACAGATAAAATTATAGGTAAATTAGAATTACAATACCAAATACTTGATAATTTAAAAATTACATCAAGATTAGGTTATTCTGCAATCTGGCAACAGCAAAAAGGATTTAGACCTCTACAATTTTATGGAATTGGACATAATAGTACCAATGCTAATGCTGATTTAACACCAAGAACAGCTGATGACCATAATATAGTAACTGAAACTAAAAATAACTGGTTTAATTACACTTACGAGTTATTTGGTAATTACGATTTTTCAATTGATAACGAGCATAATTTTAACATTTTTGCAGGTTTTACTATTGGAAAAGGAACTTATAATAATTTATCTGGAAGCAATGTGGATGTTCCTTTTAATTCCTGGACATATGCTGATTTAAGCTCAGCATCAGGAGGAATTGAAGATCAAACTAATAGTTCTGCTCAAAGTGTTAACCGAAGTGTTTCTCTAATGGGTAGAGTTGAATATGATTTTAATGAAAGATATTTAGCTTCTTTAACTGTAAGAAGAGATGGTTCTACAAGTTTTGGTAAAAATAATAAGTTTGCTATTTTTCCATCTGCATCTATAGGATGGGTAGCTTCTAATGAAGATTTTTTCAACTCATCTTTTGTTAATTTCTTAAAAATAAGAGCGAGTTATGGATCTGTAGGTAATGACAATGCTAGTCCTCAATTTGGTACCATTTCTACTTTTCCAAAGTATACTTTTGATGGCACAATTGAAAATGGTTCAACTCTTCTAGGTATTCCTAATAATAATGTTTCATGGGAAAATCAGATTCAAACAAATGTGGGAGTTGATTTAAGAATGTTTGATTCAAAAGTAAGTTTGACAGCTGATTACTTTATTAAAACTGTTGATGACCTTTTATTCAGTCCAACACTTTCTTTATATTTAGGTATTCCTACTTATCCAGTGGCAAATATTGGGAAAACTGAAACTAAGGGCTATGAAATAAGCCTTTCATATGGTGATGAAATTGCTAAAAATGTAAGTTTCAATACGACATTTAATTTTACAGCAGCTGAAAACTTAGTTGAGGAAATAAATAATGGTGATAAATATATTTGGGGGTCAGGTTATGGTATTCCATTTAAAAATTTAACTCAATTTAGACAAGGTGAATCTCCAGGAATATTCTGGGGCTATAAGACGAATGGAATTTTCCAATCGCAAGCCGAAGTTGATGCTCACGCCACTCAATCAAACGCTCAACCTGGAGATATTAGATTCGTTGATGTAAACGGTGATGGAAAAATTGATGGAGACGATAGAACAAAAATTGGTGATCCATTCCCAGACTTCACCTTAGGTTGGAACTTTAATTTAAACGTTTCTAATTTTGACTTATCAGTATTTACTTATGCTTCAGTTGGAAACGATATCTACAGAGGTTATGAAAGAAATCTTAATTACACGAATAAATTTGCTTCTGTTTTGAACAGATGGACTGGTCCAGGTACAAGTTATGTAGAGCCTAGATATAGTTTTATAGATGGAAACGATAATTCTAGACAATCTGACAGATATGTTGAAGATGGTAGTTTTGTAAAGATTAAAAATATTCAGTTAGGTTACAATGTTCCTTTATCAGCTGATTCTCCTTTTAGTGGAGTTAGAATTTATGCTTCTGCTAAAAACGCATTTACATTTACTGATTATACTGGATACGATCCTGAAATTTCTAATGGTGGAAATACTGTATTAGATACTGGAGTAGACAGAGGAACCTACCCTTCTCCTAGAGTTATTTCACTTGGGTTAAAACTTAAATTTTAAAAATATATCAAATGAAAAATAAATTATATAATAACTTTTTATTAGTCTTAATTTTTATAGGTTTTGTTGCTTGTGAAGATTACGTTGATTATGAAGCATCAGAGGGTTATACCATCGTTGCTGATGACTATTTTACTAAAGCTGCTGATTATGAAGCTGCTTTAATTGGTACCTATGATCCACTACAGTGGAATATTTACAGTGTAATGATTGGTGATATTGCAACTTCAAATTCTAATTGTGGTGGAGAGAGTGCAACCGACGTTCCTGGGCTCCAAAGAATTGATGACATGCTTCATAATCCTGTAAATGATCAATTAGAATCAACTTGGAAATGGATGTATGAAGGAATTAATAGAGCAAATTATCTTGTTGAGAATAAAGACAAGGTTGATTTTACTAGAAAAACTGAATTGTATGGTGAGGTTCACTTTTTAAGAGCTTACTATTATTTCGAATTAGTAAAAATATTTGGTGGTGTACCATTATTTACTAAATCTAGATTAACTGCTGGTGACTCTGGAACTTTAACTAGAGCTACTGCTGCTGAGGTATATGCTCAAATTGAAGCTGATCTTCAATCTGCTATTAATGCTTTACCAGCCTCTAAAAGTACAGATGGAAGAGCTACTAGCTATACAGCTCACGCATTACTAGGAAAAGTTTACTTGTATCAAAATAAATTTGATGAAGCTGCAAACATATTAGAACCTCTAATTGGTTTATATGAATTAGAATCAGACCTTCAAAGTGTATTTTTGGTCTCAGGTGAAAATGGTTCTGAATCTGTTTTTGAAGTGCAACATTCAAAAAATTCTAACTGGTGGGATTGGGGTTTCCCTCAAGGATCTGAAGGAAACTTTGGAATCATTCACCACGGAATTAGAGGATATAATGGAACTGTTTATGCTCAAGGATGGAGTTTTAATGTTCCAACAAAAGATTTATATGATTCGTATGTTGCTGGTGACTCTAGAAGGGATGTTGCTATTTTAGATATTGTCGCATGGGCCGATGCAACTGGTGCTGAGTACACTGAAGGTTATGAGCACACGGGTTACTTCAATCATAAATATATTCCTAGAGCTGGAGCTACTGCAGCACAAGGCGAATTAAATTATGAAATGAACTACAGAGCAATTAGATATTCGGATGTATTACTAATGGCAGCTGAAGCTAATAATAGAAAAACAAGTCCTGATGATGTAAAAGCTCAAACTTATTTAAATCAAGTTAGAGCAAGAGCTTTTGGAGACAATTCCAAAGCATCATCCTCTACAGGAGCTGTTTTGACTCAAGAGATTTGGGATGAGAGAAGGTTAGAACTAGCCATGGAAGGTCATCATTTCTTTGATTTAGTAAGAACAGGTCAGGCTGCTACAAAAATTTCAGGATTTGTAGCTGGAAAACATGAAGTTTTTCCAATTCCTCAAACTGAAATTGATATTTCTGGTTTAACTCAAAATCCTGGATACTAAAAAAAAATATTATGAAAACAATAAATAAAATATTTACATTACTTTTCGTTTTTACAGCGTTTGTAAGTTGTAAGGAGGATTTTCTTGAAGAAATAGATTTTGGTATAGTTGCTCCTTCTAACGTATCTGCAAATTTTGTAATAACTCAAGACAATACTGGTTTAGTTACCATTACACCAAGCGCAGAAGGTGCTCTTCATTTTGATATAACCTCTTTTGGAGATGGTTCAGAAGGTATAACTGGAATTAAGCCTGGTACAAGTGTTCAACACACATTTTCTGAAGGAACTTATGACATTCAAATAACAGCTACTGGTTTAAACAATTTGAAAACTTCAAGTACAGTTCCTTTAACAGTGTCTTTTAGAGCACCTGAGAATTTGGAATTAAAATTAGTCCCTAATGCATTAACTCTTGAAGTCTCTGCAACTGCTGACTATGCTGCATATTTTCACGTTTATTTTGGTATAGATGGAGAGGAACCAGTTGAATTAGCTGTAGATTCTTCTGTTAGCTACACATATGAAACTGGTGGAGATTATGATGTTAAGGTTATTGCATTTAGTGGTGGTACAGCTACAACTGAAAAAGTTGAGACTGTTACAATGTTTACAGAGACTCTTCTTCCAATTGATTTTGAAAGCTTTGATAAAAGCGTCTTTATCAGTTTTGGTGGTACTAGTCATGATATAGTAGCTAATCCCGATAAGACTGGTAATGATTCAGAAACAGTTGGAAAAGTAGTAAAGGGAGCTGGCGAATCTTGGGCTGGTAATGTTATAACTACCACAAATCCAATTTCTGATTTAGAGGTAAAAAATCAGATTAAGTTAAAAGTATGGTCACCTAGACCTGGAAGTTCAATTACTATGAAGTTAGAGAATATTGATGATGCTAACATTAATAGTGGCGAGATTACTGCACCTGTAATTGGTAATAGTTCTTGGGAAGAAATTGTTTTTGACATGAGTTCAATTGATACTTCTAAAGAATATAGAAAAATTGTTTGGTTTTTTGACCTTGGTACTGTAGGAGCAGGTGGAGATGAGTGGACATTTTATGTTGATGATTTTTCACAAACTGCTAAAGTTACTGAGCCATTAACTGCAGCACCAACACCATTAATTCACCCTGATAACGTTGTTTCTGTATTTAGCAATGCTTATAACGATGTTAATGTTTCAGAGTGGAATCCTAATTGGGGGCAATCAACAACTTTAGAAACTGTTAAAATTGAAGGAAATGAAACTATACTATACAGTAATTTAAATTATTCTGGGCTTGTAACAAATTACGACCCAGGGACATCGCTTGAAGGTAAAACGCACGTTCATTTTGATTACTGGACTTTAGATGCTACCAAACTAGGACTAAAATTAGTTAATACTTCGCATGCTGGTCAACCAGAGAAAGAAGGATTAGTTATGGTGCCATCAATAACAAAAGGTGAATGGGTAAGTGTTGATATTCCACTTTCAGATTATACTAACGATACATCTAAATTCATGCAATTGGTATGGGATGGTGCAGCTGGAAAAATATGGATTGATAATCTTTATTTTTACACAAATGAGTTGGCAAGTGCTCCAACAGGTGCTCCTGCAGCTCCAACTGCTGATGCAGATGATGTAGTTTCTATTTTTAGTGATACATATACTAATGAAGTTGTTTCTGAATGGAACCCTGATTGGGGACAATCAACAGTTTTAGAGACCATTACAATTGGTAATGATAAAATTTTAAAATATTCAAATTTAAATTATTCAGGTCTTGTTACTAACTACGATCCTGGTACTTCTCTTGATGGGAAAAATTATGTTCATTTTGATTACTGGACCAATGACGCTACTAAACTAGGCCTTAAATTAGTCAATACTTCTCATGCTAATAATGATGAAGGTAAAAAAGAATCAATTGTATTTACATCTTCTGTTATTAAAGGAGGATGGGTAAGTGTTGACATTCCACTATCTGAATACACAAGTGATGTTTCAAAGTTTATGCAACTTGTTTGGGATGGAAATGGTACAGTTTACATTGACAACTTGTATTTCTATGATAATAAGCCAACGAGTCCTGCTCCTGCTCCTACTGCTGCTGCTGCTGATGTAGTTTCTATATATAGTGATAGTTATACTAATGAGGTTGTTTCAGAATGGAATCCTAATTGGGGTCAGTCAACTACATTACAAACTGTTACAATTGGAAGTGATAATTTTTTAAAGTATTCAAACTTAAATTATTCAGGTCTTGTAACAAACTACGACCCTGGAACTGATATAAGCTCAATGACTCACGTACGTTTTGATTATTGGACGATTAGTTCAACAAAACTAGGTCTTAAATTGGTTAATACTTCTTATGCTAATAATGATGAAGGTAAAAAAGAATCGATTGTATTTGCTTCTTCAATTGAAAAAGCTGAATGGAAAACTATTGAAATTCCACTTTCTGAATATACTAGTGATGTTTCAAAATTTATGCAATTAGTATGGGACGGTAATGGAGAAGTATATATAGATAACTTATACTTTGTAAAAAAATAAAAATTTAAAACTTATTAATTATGAAAAAAATAAAAATCATATATCAATCATTATTGATGTTTTCATTTATGTTCTTTGTAGGATGTGAAGAAGAAAACTATGAGTTAGGTGATATTGTTGCTCCATCTAATATTGAAATCAACTCTGAAATAGTTGGGGTTGATGAAAATAACCCTAATGGAGATGGTAGTGGTACAGTTCATTTTAATGCAACCTCTACTAATGCCTTGACCTATAAGTATATTTTTAATGGATTAGAAACTTTAGCACCATCTGGGAAACATACTATTAATTTTAGTGTTACTGGTACGCATACTTACGTGGTTACCGTTGTTGCTGTAGGGACTGGAGGAACTACCTCAATGAAATCTATCGATGTTACAGTTTTTGCTAACTATTCTCCTCAACCTGAGTTTTTGAAAAATTTAACTAATAATTCATCAAGAACTTGGAAACAAAATACAGATGTTGGTGGATACGTTGGTGTGGGGCCAGCTGGTGGTGATGCTCCTATTTGGTATACTGCTGATCCAAATTCCAGAACTGATACTGGAGCTGATGATGACACCTGGACTTTTGCTTTAAATGGAAAAGGTTATACTCATACTACAAATGGTGGTAGTGCAGTTAAAACTGAATATGCTGGAGATCTTCCAGGTGGAACTGACGATCCTAAGGATGATACACTTAAAAATTTTCCTCTTGAAGATTACTCAGGCACCTGGAATGTAACAGCTCCAGGTGGTGTTGAAACCATTTCATTATCAGGATATGGATTCTTTTCATTATATACTGGGACTCATGACTATACAATAGTTTTTCCAACAAGTGATACAATGGAATTAACAACAACTGATGCTAATGGAAGAAAGTGGTGGTATAAGTTGATTGCTGTCGATTAATTTTGTTTATACTAAAAAAACCTGAATAATTAATTTTGTTCAGGTTTTTTTTAAATTGTCATATGGTTAAATCAGATTCTTTTTACAAACTTCCTATAAATATATTTTTTCTTTTCATATTTTTTTTGAGTTGTTCATCAGCCTCAGAGGATGACTGTTGCACTGGCCCTGTTGATCCCCCAAATGAAATTATTCCAACCAATTTAATTTTAAATATTACAATTGAAGGATCAGACACAAGTAATCCTAATGGAGATGGATCAGGACTTGTAACCTTCTCTGCATCTGCTACTAATGCTGTTTCATATAGTTATAGATTTGGAACTGGAGACTCCAAGACCTCAAATGGATCAGTTCAGTACACTTATTCAGATACAGGAACAAAGACTTACAATATTAAAGTTTTAGCTTATTCTTCTACTAATAACTTTATTAGTATTGATAAGTCAATTACAGTTTATGTTAAACCTGTTTCTGATCCAACACTACTAGAACTTCTAGCCGGATCTTCAACTAAAACATGGAAGATTAACGCAGCTCAAGACGCTCATTTTTCTAATGGATCTGAGGATAAAAATTATCCAAATTATTGGGAAGCTCTATCCTTTTCAAAATCGAATTCTGGTTTCTATGATGATGAGTTTACTTTTAACATAAATGGAACATATCAACACAAAACAAACAATACTGTTTTCGGTAAGGGTGTTAATTTAAACTCTGATTTTGGCACAACATCTGAAACCACAAATAATGATGGAGATATTGAAAATTATCCTCTTGATAATTATGAAACAACATTTTCGGCTAAAAGTGAAGACGGTATTAATAAAATCGAATTCAATGATAGAGGTTTTATTGGTTTTTATGTTGGTTCTCATAGCTACACAATAGAATGTTATGATGATGACGATATACTTATTAGAACACTAGATAATAATGATGTAGCCTGGTATTTGTGGTTAAGTTCTAAAACAATATCTCAAACGCCATCTAAAGATCAATTTAAAAATTTAATATGGGAAGATACTTTTGAATATACAGGTGAAATAGACCCTAATAAATGGACTCATGAGGTTAGAGAGCAATGGTATAACAATGAAGTTCAATCAACAACAAATTTGCTTGAAAATTCAAAAGTGGAAGATGGTGTATTAAAAATAACTGCAATAAAGAAATCTAATGGGGATTATACTTCAGCTAGGATAATGACACATAATAAATTAGATTATAAATATGGAAGAATAGACGTTAGAGCTAAAATGCCTTCAAAAATAAATGGTGTTTGGCCTGCTATTTGGTTATTAGGATCTAATTATAGTACTGTAGATTGGCCTGCATGTGGAGAAATGGATATCCAAGAATATGCTTATACAAATGATTTTAATATTCAATCTACTGTTCATAAACCAGATGGATATGCTGGTCAGGGAGATAGTAATGTAACTTATGATTACACTAACATTGATAGTGAATTCCATGTCTATTCTTTAGTTTGGACCAAGGAAGCATTAACCTTTTACGTTAATGATGAACCTCATCATATTGTAGGGAACTCTTGTACTCTTCCTTTTAATGACAAATTTTATCTTATTCTTAATTTCGCTATGGGAGGGGACATGGGCGGAGAAATTGATTCAAGTTTCACAAGTGATTCTATGGAAATAGACTTTGTTAAGGTTTATCAATAATTAACATAATAGATATTTCGTTAAAAGATTTTTAGCCTAGTTTAAAAATTAAATATATCATTAAACACATTAACTAACAATAACATATAATTAATTTAATTAAATTAGAGTTCTCTTGATATTTAGCTATGAAGATTATATATGTTTTTTTTTGTGTTTTTTTTGTTGGCTGTTCTAACGTAAAAAAAGATTTAAAGACTTCTGATTTTGTAGATTACAACGAATTAAATATTTTTATTTCTGATAGTTTACCCATTTTAGTAGATTTTGATGAAAAACACTCAGATGTTATTAATAAGTGGAATGAAATATCCCTAATTTATAATGTTAAAAATATTAATATGTCAGATTCAAGAGAAGTTAATTACATCATTTCAGTTTTGAAAAGTGATATTATAAAGATTAGTGATAAAATTGTTCCTTTTCAATTAAATCATCCTCAAATTATTGGAAGATTTAGGGTTTTAAAAACCGACATTTTAAAATTAAATTCTGA
>JADHLZ010000005.1 GCA_016780345.1 Flavobacteriaceae bacterium
ATGGATTTATTTACATGGTTAGTAGTTTTAGCATAACAGGTACTGTTAATTCTTTTGGAAAAAACCAAATAGATTATTTCAAAAGGATTAATAAAATGAATTTAAAATCTAAACTTTTAATTGGTTTTGGAATCAGTAACAAAAATACATTTAATGATGCTGTAAATTACAGTAAAGGAGCTATAATTGGATCCGCTTTCATCAAATTTTTAAAAACAAATAAAATTGAAAATATTAAAAGTTTTATCGATCAAATTAGAGGATGACTATCTTACAAAAACTAATTCATTTGAGTTAAGACTTTCTTGTTCATTGTAACAATACCCTCCATAATCAAACCCTTTTAAATCATTTTCTGAATTAATTCCATTGTCAAGAATGAACCTTGTCATTAATCCTCTGGCCTTTTTTGCATAAAAAGAAATTATTTTTAATTTTCCGTTTTTATAGTCCTTAAAGATTGGAGATGTCATTTTAACTTTTAAAGATTTTTTATCAATAACTGAAGAATATTCATTACTAGCTAAATTCACAAACATTTCATTTTTTTCTAGTTCATCATTTAGAAAATTGGTTAACTTTTTTTTCCAAAACTCATATAAATTATTTGATTCCTCAATTTTTATTTTTGTACCCATTTCTAGTCTGTAAGGCTGTATAAGATCAAGTGGTTTTAGAATTCCGTATAAACCAGAAAGAATTCTTAGAGATGATTGAGCTTTTTTAATTTTAGAATCATCTAATGAAAAAGCATCTATTCCATTGTAAACATCTCCATCAAATGTAAATAAAGCTGGTCTTGAGTTAATATTAGTAAATGGTGTACTAAACTCAACATTTCTCTTCCAATTTAATTCAGCAATTTTGTCTGAAATTTTCATTAGTTCTTTTAACTGTAAGGGATTTTTCTTCTTTAGATTTTCGTTAATAATTTTAGAATCTTTCAAAAATACAGGAAATGAAAAAATACTGGTTGGTAAATTCTTGTCAAAATTTAAAGATTTGGCTGGAGAAATAATTATTTTCATTTATAGCTATTAAAATTTAATGTCAAATTTAAAAAATTAGAATTATTTAGAATAATTTCTCCACTTTTCCAAACAACTTTGAAAATCTTGTGGAAGTTCAGATTCAAAATATAGTTCCTTGTTAGTTACTGGATGAATAAATCCAAGTGACTTTGCATGCAAAGCTTGTCTAGGCATTATATCGAAGCAATTTGAAACAAACTGCTTGTATTTATTAAAAATAGTTCCCTTTAAAATTTTATCACCTCCATATCTTGAGTCACTGAAAATTGGGTGTCCAATATATTTCATATGAGATCTTATTTGATGAGTTCTTCCTGTTTCCAATTCACATTCTAAAAGAGTTAAATAATTAAACCTTTCAATTACTCTATAATGTGTAATAGCTTCCTTTCCAAAATTTTCAGCTTCTTTCGTAACACTCATAATTAATCTGTTTTTTGGATCTCTTGCCAAATTTGCATTTATTGTTCCTTTTTCATTATTTACAATTCCCCAAACCAGGGCTATATACTTTCTCTTTGATGTTTTTAGATAGAATTGTTTTGCTAAATCAGTCATTGAAGATTCATCTTTGGCAATCACTAAAAGACCACTTGTATCTTTATCTA
Organism: Flavobacteriaceae bacterium; assembly: GCA_016780345.1. Lineage (GTDB taxonomy): Bacteria > Bacteroidota > Bacteroidia > Flavobacteriales > Flavobacteriaceae > MAG-121220-bin8. Next base: position 1,640 of record JADHLZ010000005.1, read on the forward strand.
TCCTATGAACTAAACCAGGCCGTCCTTCACCATTAAATGGAAGGTTTTTAAAATGATATATTAAACCATTTAGTAATGTACCACTATAGTTTCCATGACCAGGGTGTACAACTAATCCAGCAGGTTTATTTATTACTAATAAATTTTCATCTTCGTAAACAATATCTAAATCCATTTTTTCACCAACCAACAAATTATCGTATGGTGGGTGAGAAAACATAACTTTTATAAAATCGCCAGGCTTAACCTTATAGTTAGATTTTACTATTTTGTTATTAACATAAATAGATCCTTCTTTGACAGCATTTTGAATTTTATTTCTTGTAGCGTTCTCAATTCTATTCATCAAATACTTATCTACTCTTAAGGGCTCTTGACCATTATCAGCTTTAAAATGATAATGTTCAAATAAGTCATTTTCAAGACTTTTATCATCAATCATTGATTATTTTCTAAAATTTGACCATTTCCTAAAACTAAATCTATTTTAGATTTTTTTGGTACCAAATCACCCTCATTTAACTCCTTACCACTTAAAAAAATTTTTAGAACCATATCTTTTCCAATATTATCTTCATAAGTAATTTCTCCAATTTCTAAATTCGAAGCTAATAAAGCAGAAGTCGCACTTCTCTGAGTAATTTGAATAATTTTTGGAATCGATACTTTTCCATAATTGCTAGGGTTTAATGTCAAATAAATTTTTCTGTTTTTCTTAACCTCAGAATTTGATTTAGGAATCTGGTCAAGAATGGAAAATTTTGAAAAATTAGGATTGTATAATGCTGAGTCTATGACAACATAATTTAATTTTTTTTCTTCCAAAATTTGTATTGCATCTTCAAATTTAATTCCTATTAGGTAAGGTACTTTAATGTAATTATTGTGATTAGTTGAAATTTTTAAGTAAAAAAATAAAATAATTAATAAAAAAGAAACTATTGCAAATGATTTAATCAATTGTTTAAAAAAAAACTTACTTATTAAATACTTTAATAAATTCATATAAGTTACAACAACCATCAAAGATATAAAATAAGCTTACTATTATAATTTTTAAAAAAAATAAATGATATTTTTGTTTTTATGAAAAAGAATGTAGCAGTAATGATGGGTGGATACTCCTCAGAAAAAAACATCTCTATTAAAAGTGGTGAAGTTATTTTTAATAATATTGATAAATCTAAATTTAATCCGTTCAAAATAATAGTTGAAAGCAACGGTTGGTTTTGTATTGGTGATAATAATTTCAAACACAAAGTATCTCTCGATGATTTTTCTGTTACTATAAGTAATATAAAAATATATTTTGATGTTGCTTTTATTATAATCCATGGTTCACCAGGAGAAGATGGCTTAATTCAATCCTATTTTAAAATGAAAAACATTCCATTTACTGGAAGTGATCATCACGCGTCGTCTCTTTCATTTAATAAAAGAGATTGTATATCTGTCCTAAATAAACATAATATACCATCGGCTAAGTCAGTACATATAAACTCTGATGAAAATTATTCGACAGAAAAAATTATTGAAAAATTAAATCTTCCATGTTTTGTAAAGGCTAATAGGTCTGGTAGTAGTTTTGGAGTTTTTAAAGCCAAAACAAAAGAAGATCTTGATCAATATATCAATGATGCATTTAAATTCGATAGTGAAATTTTAGTTGAATCTTTTTTAGACGGAGTTGAAGTTTCTGTTGGTGTCATGAATTTTAGAAACAAAATTCAGGTTTTTGGAATAACTGAACTTGTTACTAAAAATGAGTTTTTTGATTATGATGCAAAGTATAATGGAAAATCAGAAGAATTTACTCCTGCCAGGATTTCTGAAAATCAAAAAAAATTAGTTTCAGAATTATCATTAAAAGTTTATAAAAAGTTAGGAATGAAAGGATTCACAAGAAGTGAATTTATTTTAATTGATAATAATGCATATTTTCTTGAAATTAATTCCATTCCTGGTATGACAAATGAGAGTATTTTTCCAAAACAAGCTAAATTACTTGGAATTTCAATTGAAGAACTTTGCAGTGACATGCTAAACAACGCATTAAAATAATATATATAATTTATGAGAAAAGCAATTTTTCCTGGCACTTTTGATCCATTAACCTTAGGTCACTTTGATATATTAAAAAGAAGCCTTCCTCTTTTTGATGAAATTGTTGTTGGAATTGGAAATAATATTGAAAAAAAAACAATGTTTTCAATAGCTGAAAGAATTTCATTTATTGAAAAGTGTTTTATTGATGAACCAAAAATAAGTGTTAAAAGTTATTATGGTTTAACAATTGACTTTTGCAAAGAAATTAATGCCAATTTCATATTAAGAGGTATTAGAAATAATGGTGATTTTGAATTTGAAAAAGCTATAGCTAGAACAAACAGGAAACTATCCAAAATTGAAACAGTATTTTTGCTAACCTCAGCTAATACATCGTTCATAAGTAGTAGTATTGTTAGAGATTTAATAATAAATAAAGGAGATTATCATTTACTTGTTCCCAATTCTGTTAAAGTAGATTAATTATCAAACAATAATTTGATATTTTGAAAAGTATTGGTAATATTTTCAATTTTATTTCTTCCTTTCCACTCAACTTTAGAAATTCCCTCACTTAACTCAGGCTTAAATTCACCTTCAAAATTTGATCTCATGTTATACCAATGCGTCTCTTTTAGTCTATATTCCTTGTCTTTTTTAAAAATGTGAAAAGTAATTTGCTTAAAATCTGTAATTTCTAAATTAGAAATCCCTGTTTCTTCCTTAACTTCTCTTAACGCAGTTTGATCAATAGTTTCTCCCTTATCCTTTTTGCCCTTCGGAAGATCCCATTTATTTCTTCTATAAATAAATAGTACTTCATCTTTATTATTCTTCACTATTCCGCCTCCTGCCTTGACAACTTTAATCTTTTTTTTGAAAGCAGAAATTAATTTATCATGATTTTTATGAAATAAGTAAATTTTATGATATTTTTTTAAAAGCTTTAAAATTTTTTCTATTGAAGTTTTTTTTAAATCGTAAATATTTATTTTATTTCCAAACGGAATTTTACTTGTCAAAATAATTAAATCTTTGTTGACAAAAACTTTATACATTTGCTTAATGGTTTTAGATAAATATACAGCAAAAAAAACAGCCGAATTACTTCTACAAATTAAAGCAATAAATTTAAGTCCAAAAAATCCTTTTAAATGGGCTAGTGGATGGAATTCACCTATATATTGTGATAATAGGATAATTTTATCTTACCCAAGCATTAGAATTTTTGTTAGAGAACAAATGGTTAAACAAATTGAAGAACTATATGGTAAGCCTGATGTTATTGCTGGAGTTGCAACTGGTGCTATTGGAATAGGCATGCTGGTTGCTGATCTTATGAATCTTCCTTTCATTTACGTACGACCGAGTTCTAAAAAACATGGAAGAAAAAATCAGATTGAAGGTCAATTTTCTAAATCTCAAAAAGTTGTAGTTATCGAGGATTTAATAAGTACAGGAAATAGTAGTTTAATGGCAATTGATGCTCTAAGATCTGAAGAACTTGAAATTAAAGGCATGATAAGTATTTTTACATACGGATTCGATGTTTCTTATAATAATTTTAGAGATAAAAAAGTAGATTTCCATTCACTTAGTTCCTATGATTACTTACTAGAACAAGCTCTTGACATTAAATACATTAGTGATGATGAATTTAAAATTTTAAAAAACTGGAAAAAAAATCCAAATAAATGGTCAATTTAAATTCAATAAATGAAACTAAATAGTAATTCTACTCATTTAAATATTTCAGATACAACATTATTTGAAAAGTTATGCGTAATTGAAAATTTTAAGCTAATCATGCCTGAAAACATTTCAAAATTTGAAATTTTAAATCAAAGTACATTAATTTTTTCTCTGAAAGGAATGCCCTCAATAAAATTAATTTTTGGAGAAAAACAATCTCCTTCACTAATAACACTAAATTCTAGTGAATCTAAAATTAACTTTTCATTAACTGCACATATTAAAAAAAGTGATGATAATAGTTGTGAGTTTTCTCTTGAATTCAACGGTAATTTAAATCCAATGATTCAAATGATGGTTAAAACTCCTCTTCAGTCTTTCATTAATGACTTGTCTAAAAACACATCAAAATTAACTTTATGAGCGGCTTTGCATTGGTTACTGGAGCAAGCTCAGGAATTGGTCTTGAAATATGTAAAAGTTTAGCAAAAAGAGGTGTTAATATAATTTTAACCTCACGATCCGAAAATAAACTGAAAAGAATATCCGAAGAAATTAACTCAAAATACCAGGTTAAAACCGCATATTATGCCTGTGATTTAGCTGACAATAATGGACCGCAAAAAATTTACGATTACTGCGAATCAAAAAATTTTAAAGTTGAAATTTTAGTTAACAACGCAGGATATGCTCTGCCAAACTCATTTGAAGAAAATTCAGTAGAGGATGAAGAAAAATGTATTAAAGTACTTGGTACATCTGTAATCTCATTGACAAAATTATTTTTAAGAAAAATGTTAAAAAATGGAGGAGGAAAAATAATGATTGTTTCATCTGTTGCAGCATTCGCTCCTCCTGCTGCTATTCAGGTATTATATGGGCCAGTGAAAACTTTCATGAACAGATTTAATGATGCATTAAATATTAACTACAATAAAAAAGGAGTTACTTCTACTGCGTTATGTCCTGGATATACAGTCACTAATTTTCACACAGCAAGTGGTGTTCAAGATGAAATGGATAGTGTACCTGGATTTTTAAAAAAATCTGCCTCGAGAATTGCTGAGGAAGGAGTCAAAGGAATGTTTAAAGGTAAAAAAGTAGTTGTTCCTACGATGACTTGGAAAATAATAGTATTTTTGATTAAACTAGTCCCTAAATTTATTTTTGATTTTCTTTCTGGAATATTAGCACCTGGAAGATATGAAAATTTAAAAAATTGATATTCCCCAAATTGTTAAAATAGCCCATAAAATATACTTTACTAACTTTCCTGAAAGCATCCATACCGACACTTTAAGGAAATTAACTCTAAAAAATCCCAAACTTATAGCAAGCGGATCGCCTATAATTGGAAGGCTACAAAAAAAGGCGCCAACACTCCCCCATTTATCAATTTTTGATTTAAAACTTAGTATTTTTTCTTTTTTAATTCTAAAATATTTTTCTACAAAACTCCACTTTCCTAAAGTGCCTAAAAAATAGCTACTTAATCCTCCTAGCCAATTTCCAATTGTTGCTATTATAATACTTAAATTAAAGTCGTATCCCTTTAATAAAAGAACACTTAACACTATTTCTGAACTAAGTGGGATAATTGTAGCACCCAAGAAACTTGATAAAAACAAACCCAAAAAACCCCAATCTGCAAAAGACTCCATATTTAATACATCATTTTAATTTCATCAAAATTATAATTCTGAACTTTACCATTTTTATTTAAAATGTTTATAGTTCCATCCGAAAAAACAGATTTAATTTTTCCAATAAATTCAGAATTATTGAACCTAAAAAGTGAATCAAAATTGAATCTATATAAATTTTGATTGAAATATTCAAGAATTTTATCAAAACCTGAATTTAAATTTAATAATTTATTTAAATAGTTGTGTCTTGTTAAGTTTTGTATAAATAAATTAGAAATTCCATCCAGTTCATAATTTAAATTTGAAATTAATTTTAATGATGATGCATAAGGGAGTCCACTAAATTTTTCTTGATTTACATTTAATCCAAAACCAATGATAATATTTTCAATTTGATTACCCTTTACTTTAAATTCAATTAAAATTCCACAAATTTTTTTATTTCCTGACATAATGTCGTTAGGTAATTTTATTTTGATGTCAGGAATATTTAGTGATTTTAAAGTGTTAAAAATAAAAACTGAAAATATTACATTTACTTTGAATTGATCTTTTACATTTAAATTTTTTGGAAATATTTTAATGGAAAAAGCCAAATTCTTTCCTGGTTCACTGACCCATTTATTACCACGCTGACCTTTTCCTTTGAGTTGATTATATGTATATACAACTTGAGTGCTATAGAAATCAGCACTTTTTAAATAATCATTAGTGGATTCAATGGCATCAAGTTTGATTACAATCATTTATAAATTTAAATTTTTAATAAAACTAAATTAGTAACATTAATTATCCTAAATTTATATTTAAATAAATAAAATTTGAGTACTGATAATTTAATTTCTAATGTTATTGAAGGAATTGAAAATGTTAAAGGAGAAGAAATTAACATTTTAGACTTAAGATCGATTGAGAATGTTGCATGTAAATATTTTATAATATGTTCAGGAAACTCTACCACTCAAGTTAATGCCATTACGAGTTCAGTAAGAAAATTTGTAAGTAAAGAATTATCAGAAAAACCATGGCATATTGAAGGACTTGAAAATTGCAAATGGGTTTTAATTGATTATGTAGATGTTGTGGTACATGTATTCAATAAAGAAACAAGAAAGTTTTATAAATTAGAGGAATTATGGGAAGAAGCAGAGTCTACCCAAATTGAAACAAAATATTAAAATGAAAGACACAAAACAGCCAAAAAATAAACCCAAATTAAGCTCATATTGGATATATGCGATTGTTATTTTATTTTTTGCAAGCACTTATTTTGTTGGAGGAGAAAATAATTCTTCTGCATCAAAAAATATTAATATATCTAGTTTCGAAAGGTTTTTAAATAAGGGTGAAATTAAAGAAGTTACTGTAATTAATAAAAATCTTGCCCAGGTTACTTTAAATAGAGATGCTTTAAACAGTCCAGATCATAAAAACGCCAATTCAGTAAATTTTTTAGGTCAAAAAAACATTAATGGTCCTCATTATATTTTTGAAATTGGAGATTTAGAATTATTTCAAAATAAGCTAGAACAAGCTGAAAAAAAAGGAATCCAGTTTAGTTATAATTTCAAGACTATTGAAAACAAATGGTTTGATGTTCTTCTTAGTTTTCTTCCTCTTTTAATTTTAGTTGGTCTTTGGATTTTCTTTATGAGAAGAATGTCTGGAGGAGGAGCTGGAGGAGGGTCTCAAATTTTTAGCATTGGAAAATCAAAGGCTAAATTATTTGATCAAAACAGTAATGTTAAAATAACATTTTCAGACGTAGCTGGGCTTGAGGGAGCAAAAGAAGAAGTTCAAGAAATTGTTGATTTTTTAAAAAATCCAACAAAATACACAAAACTAGGTGGTAAAATTCCCAAAGGTGCCCTTCTTGTTGGTCTTCCAGGAACAGGAAAAACATTATTAGCTAAAGCTGTTGCTGGTGAAGCTAAAGTTCCTTTTTTCTCATTATCTGGTTCTGATTTTGTTGAGATGTTTGTAGGTGTTGGTGCATCAAGAGTTAGAGACTTATTTAAGCAAGCAAAAGAAAAATCACCTGCTATTATATTCATTGATGAAATTGATGCTATAGGTAGAGCTAGAGGAAAGAGTAACATGACAGGAGGAAATGACGAAAGAGAAAATACTTTGAACCAATTATTAACAGAAATGGATGGCTTTGGTACTAACACCAATGTTATTGTTTTAGCAGCTACAAATAGAGCTGATGTATTAGATAAAGCCCTCATGAGAGCAGGAAGATTTGATCGTCAAATATATGTTGATTTACCGGATGTGAGAGAGAGAAAAGAGATTTTTGCAGTTCATTTAAAACCTATCAAAACAATTAAAACATTAGATACTGACTTTCTAGCTAAACAAACACCTGGTTTCTCAGGTGCTGATATTGCAAATGTTTGTAATGAAGCAGCATTAATAGCAGCTAGAAAATCAAAAAAATCTGTCAACAAACAAGATTTTTTAGATGCAGTAGACAGAATTGTTGGTGGGTTAGAAAAGAAAAATAAAATAATAACTGAAAGTGAAAAGAAAACAATAGCATTCCATGAAGCTGGACATGCTACAGTGAGCTGGTTTTTAGAACATGCTGCTCCTCTAGTGAAAGTTACGATAGTACCAAGAGGACAATCTCTTGGTGCTGCTTGGTATTTACCTGAAGAAAGACAGATAGTAAACCCTGAACAAATTCTCGATGAAATGTGTGCTGCCCTTGGAGGCAGAGCTGCTGAAAAAGTGATGTTTAATAATATTTCTACTGGCGCATTAAGTGATTTAGAAAAAGTTACAAAGCAAGCTAGATCTATGGTTACTGTTTATGGACTTAATGACAAAATAGGAAACCTTACTTTTTATGATTCTAGTGGCCAAAACGATTACGGTTTTACTAAACCGTACAGTGATGTAACAGCACAAGTTATTGATAAAGAAATATCAAATATTATTGAAACTCAATATCAAAGAGCTATTAAGCTTTTAAAAAAACATAAATCTAAACTTATAAAACTAGCTAATTTCTTACTTGAAAAGGAAGTCATCTTCAAAGAAGATTTAATCAGAATTTATGGAGAAAGACCATTCGGTCTCAAAGATTTAGTAAAGAAAAAATAATTATTTGTAATTATTAACATTTATTATTTAAGTAGTAAGATTTTTTATATTTATTGAGGAAATAAAAAGATTTGAAAAAATTAATTAAATCATTTTTTACTAATCCCTCTAAACAGAATCAGGAGGAAGTTGAAACTAGTAAATATATGCCCAAAAAAGAAGATCCCATTGAGGAAAGATTTTCTTTTAAATTCACTCAAAACGGAGGTAAATTTTTATACTGTGAAGATAAATCAGAATGCGATGATTTTTTTTCTAAAATTCTTGAAGAAAACAACTGGAATGATGTAGAAATTTTATGTTACAATGATTCTCTTTTAGATCTTTTCTCAAATAATTCAGAGCTAATTGTCTCTAAAACTAATCTAAACTCAAAATTTTTTTTAACTACATGTGAATTTCTTATAGCAAAGGATGGTAGCTTACTAATTTGTGCTGAACAAATTAAATCTCACAAGGTTAGTGATCTTCCACAAAACTTTGTAGTATTTGCAAAGACTAGTCAATTCACTGAAACTCTTAGTTTAGGCCTTAATGGAATTAAAAGCAAGTATCCCAAAAATTTACCAACTAACATCACCACTATTAAAAATTTTAATAGTGATCTTAGTGAAAATAATAATTTTCTCACATATGGAAGCTCAGCAAAAAATTTATATTTGTTGCTTTTAGAAGATTTTTAATAATGAAAGAATTCTACACAAGATCATTAACTGCATTGGCATATTCAAGTGTCTTGCTTCTTTCTTTATTTTATAATGAATATCTTTTTTATGGTGTAGGTTTTATCTGTAGTTTAATTCTAGTTTTTGAATTTATTAAACTCGTTTCAAATTATAATCATAAATTTTTTTCGAGGGATAATGGCAAGTCATATTTTATATTGTACATGACTTTTCCTCTATATATTTCATTATTTATTTTATCTGAAAATAAAATTTTTGAATTATTTTTTTTGTCAATAATTATATCTACAAACATAATTTTAGGGATTTCATTAATTAAAAAAAAGTTATTTTCATTTTCAATTTTGAAAAACAGATTTATTGGTCATTTTTATTTAGTGGGATCATTAGTTATTTTTTTCTCTTTACCTAAGATTTTTGGCGAATATGACCCTTATATTGTATTAGCATTTTTGTCGTTAATATGGATTTCAGACTCAGCAGCATATGTTTTTGGAGTTACATTTGGAAGAAGACCACTTTTAAAATCGATATCACCCAAAAAAAGTATAGAGGGCTTTATTGGAGGATTAATTTTTTCAATTATACTTTCAATTGGATTTTTTAATTATTCAATTCTTGAAATTTCACTAAATCAATGGATTATTTTAGGGATTTTAACTAGCTGTTTAGGAACACTTGGTGATCTAGTACAGTCCTTGTTTAAAAGAGAAGCTGGTGTTAAAGATAGTGGAATTTTACTTCCTGGACATGGAGGTTTATATGACAGAATGGATAGTATTATATTTGCCGCACCAATTATATACCTCACACTAATAATTTTTAATTATGTTTCATAAAGAAGGATATAATATTATTACAATTTCATTTATTTTAGTTGTTTTTACAAACCTTCTTTCCAGAAATTTTATAAATAATTCAACATTAAATTATGCTGTAGGAATTACAACAATTATAATTTTACTTTTAATTCTTCAATTTTTCAGAAATCCGAAAAGGATTGCAATAATTGATGATAATATAATTTTATCACCTGTTGATGGAAAAGTTGTCGCAATTGAAAAAGTTTTTGAAAAAGAATATTTTAATGATGAAAGAATTCAGATTTCTATTTTTATGTCACCAATAAATGTTCATGTTACAAGATATGCATTAAGTGGAAAAATTAATTTTAGCAAATATCATCCAGGAAAATACTTAGTTGCTTGGCACCCAAAATCTTCAGAAAAAAATGAAAGAACAACTGTGGTTGTAGAAAATAAAGTTTTTGGAGAGGTTTTATACAGACAAATAGCTGGAGCTTTAGCAAGACGAATTGTAAATTATGCAAAAGTGGGGGATACAGTATTACAAGGGACAGATGCGGGATTTATAAAATTTGGATCCAGAGTAGATTTATTTCTTCCTTTAGACTCAAAAATTAAAGTTAAAATTGATCAGGTAGTTAAAGGTGCAGAGGATATAATTGCTTCAAAATAAATGCTATTTTTTTAATTTACTCTTTAAAATTTCAATTTTAGATAGAGTATCTTTCTCCTTGTTAAGTTCATTCTCTAATACATTCTTTGGAGCATTTTCAACAAAACGCTTATTATTAAGCTTGGACTGAATTGACTTTAAAAAATCTAAATTATAGTTTAAATCATTTTCAATTTTAGAAAAATCTTCAACAGCATTGGAAAAATTATTTACATGAAATTCATTGCTTCCAATTATAAATGAAATTGAATTTTCTGATTTTTTTGAAAAATCTTCACTTAACTTAGAGTTCGAAAGTTTTAATATTATAGATGAAGATTTTTTGTTGAATTTAACTTTTGAAAATAAAGTTAGATTTTCTTTAAAAGAAATATTTTTTTCTTTTCTATATTTTCTAATTCCACTAATAAGCTCTTTAATTTTTTCAAAATTGTTTATTACTTTATCATCTGATTCTCTTCTTTCAGGCCAATTTGAAATTATTAATGGATCTTCTTTATCAGATTTAATTTTTGACCAAATCTCTTCAGAAATAAATGGTACAAAAGGGTGCATAATAGTAACGCACTTTTTGAAGAATTCTAAAGTACTTTTGTAAGTATTAAAATCTAAAGGTTGCTCAAATCCAGGCTTAACAATTTCTAAATACCATGAACAAAAATCATCCCAAATAAGTTTGTAAATTGACATTAAAGCATCAGAAATTCTGTATTTTTTAAAATGATTCTCTATTTCATTTAGGGTAAGATTAAATTTATTATCAAACCATTCAATTGCTGACTTAGAATATTCCGTTTGATCAATATCATTGGAAACTGACCAAGAACTAATTAATCTAAAAGAATTCCAAACTTTATTACAAAAATTCTTTCCTTGTTGACATAAAGATTCATCAAATAACAAATCATTTCCTGCTGGCGCACTTAATAGTAGGCCAACTCTTACACTATCAGCTCCATAATCTTCGATTAATTTTATTGCATCAGGTGAATTCCCAAGCTGTTTTGACATTTTTCTTCCTTGTTTGTCTCTCACAAGTCCTGTAAAGTAAACTGAACTAAAAGGCTTTGAATCTTTGAATTCATAACCTGAAACTATCATTCTAGCAACCCAAAAAAACAATATATCTGGGCCAGTTACCAGATCATTAGTTGGATAATAGTATCTAAAATCATCATTGTTAGGATTTCTTATACCATCTAAAACTGAAATTGGCCAAATCCATGATGAAAACCATGTGTCTAAAACGTCTTCTTCTTGAAATAAATCACTTTCTTGTAGATCTAAGTTGCCTGATTCAATTTTTGCTTTTTCAAGAGCTGAATTAATATTTTCGGCAACTACATATTTATCTTTTTTAACGCCATAATAGTAAACCGGTATCTGATGTCCCCACCATAGTTGTCTAGAAATATTCCAATCTCTAACATTTTCCATCCAGTTCTTATATGTATTTTTAAATTTCTTTGGGTAAAGTTTTATTTCATCATTCATAACTGCATGTAAAGCCGGCTTAGATATCTCTTTCATTTTAAGAAACCATTGCTCTGATAGTTTTGGCTCTATTATACATTTTGTTCTTTCAGATTTTCCAATATTATTAACATGATCTTTAGTTGATCTTAAAGCACCAATATTTTTTAATTCTTTAGATATTTTATTTCTTACTTCAAATCTATCAAGTCCTTTATAGTGCAGTCCAAGTTCATTTAAAGTTGCATCATCATTAAAAATATCTACTATTTCTAAATTATGTTTATCTCCAATTATTTTATCATTCTCACTATGAGCAGGTGTTACCTTTAAGCAACCTGTGCCAAAATTTAAATCAACATATTCATCAAATATTATTGGGATTTCTCTTTCAGCAATTGGTACTAATACTTTATGATTTTTTAGATGAGAATATCTCTTATCATTAGGATTTATTGCTATGGCTGTATCACCAAATATTGTCTCCGGTCTAGTAGTAGCTATTGTAATTGATTGATTTGATCCAATAATTTTGTAGTCAATGTAAAATAATTTACTGTAAACTTCCTCATAAACTACTTCCTCATTAGAAAGGGTAGTTTTAGCTTCTGGATCCCAATTAACCATTCTAAATCCTTTATAAATTAGGTTTTTATTATATAAATCAATAAAAACTTTAATAACAGATTCAGACATATCATCATCTAATGTAAACTTTGTCCTATTCCAGTCACAAGAGCAGCCTAATTTTTTAAGTTGTTGTAATATTAAACCTCCATGCTCTTCTGTCCAATTCCAAGCATGTTTTATAAATTCATCTCTTGTAAGATCACTTTTATTTATTCCCTTACCCTTTAGTTTGTTGACGACTTTTGCTTCTGTAGCAATTGATGCATGGTCAGTACCAGGAATCCAACATGCATTAAAACCTTGTAGTCTTGCTTTTCTAATTAAAATATCTTGAATAGTATTGTTAAGCATATGACCCATATGTAAAATACCTGTAACATTTGGAGGAGGAATTACAATTGTAAACGGAGGTTTTTCATTTGGAGTTGATGAAAAAAAATTATTGTCCATCCAAAACTTGTACCATTTAGATTCTAAAGTTTTTGAATCAAAATTTTTTGAAATTTCCATATAATTTATTGGTTTTCAAGAAAACAAAAGTAATTAACTAAAAAGGATTATAAAAGGTAAGTTGTATTTTTGTAATATATTTAAATAAGAATTTTAAAATAATAATTATGATTAATAAAATCAAATTCTCGTTTTTTGTTTTTTTTACTATTAATTTTATCTTCAGTCAAGATAATTTAGCTGAAATTAATTTTAAAAAAACTGTAATTGATTATGGAATTATTGAATATGATGCCGATGGTAGTAGAATTTTTGAGTTTACCAACACCGGAAATGCTCCTTTAATTTTTACAAGAATTTTTTCATCATGCGGGTGTACAATCCCAAAAAAACCTGAAGAACCAATTTTACCAGGTAAATCAGGTGAAATTCAAGTTAATTATGACACTAAAAGAACTGGAATTTTTCAAAAAGCCATAACTGTTATGTCAAATGCAAAAACACCCAATATAATTTTAAGAATTAAAGGTGAAGTTCTTCCTAAACTAGATGAAGTAGAGGAAGATGAAAATAAAGACAAATAAATCATTAAATCTAGCTTTTGAAAAATAAAAACATTTCACTCAAACCATATAATTCTTTTGGGTTAGAAGTTTTTTCTAACAATTTTTACAGAGCTTCAACTGAAACTGACATATTAAAATTATTGAATAAATTTTCAAACTTTGATCCTTATATTCTGGGTGGTGGGTCAAATATTCTTTTTAAAAACAATATTGATAAACCTATAATAAAAATTGAAATAAAAGGAATTGAAATTGAAAAAGAGATTGATGACGAAATTTATATTTCGGTAGGAGCTGGCGAAAATTGGAGTAATTTTGTTGATTGGTGTGTAAAGAAAAAATATGGAGGAATTGAAAATTTAAGTTTAATTCCTGGTAATGTTGGAAGCGCACCTATCCAAAACATTGGTGCATATGGAGTCGAACTTGAGTCAGTATTTTACTCTTGTAAAGCTATTTCAATTAAAAAAAAAAAAATAAAAATATTTTCAAAAAAAGATTGTCAATTTTCTTATAGAAATTCAATTTTTAAAGAAAAACTAAAAAACAAATACATTATTACAAATGTTATTTTCAAATTGACAAAAGTAAATCACAAATTAAATATTAGCTATAAGCCTTTAAAAGAACTTATTGAAAAAGAAAATATTTCAAAACCAACAATAAAAAACATATCTAACTTTATAAAAAAAATAAGACAAACTAAACTACCTGATCCTAAGCTAATAGGAAACTGTGGAAGTTTTTTTAAAAATCCTATCGTTTCAAAAAAAATGTTTAAATCACTTATATTAAAATACTCATCAATGCCATCTTTTAATATCAGCGATAATGAGTTTAAAATTCCTGCTGCATGGCTAATTGAAAAAAGTGGTTTCAAAGGAGTTGACGAGGGCGAAACCGGAACATATAAAAAACATGCTCTAGTTATTATAAATCATGGAAAAGCAACTGGAACAGAAATTTATAATTTTTCACAAAAAATAAAAAAATCTGTTTTAAAAAAATTTAATATATTGTTAGAAGAAGAAGTTAATATATTTGAATAATTAAAATGTTATTTATTATCACTTTTATCTTAGTTGGTTTAGCTTTTGCTGGAATAGCTATTAAAATTATTGTAAAAAAAAATGGAAAATTTGTAGGCACTTGTGCTAGTGCTAGCCCTTTTTTAAATAAAGACAACGAACCTTGCGGTATTTGTGGCAAACTTCCTTCTGAAACAGAATGTAAAAATCCCAATATAAATTAAACTCTTGTCTGATAAAAACATCATTAACCAGCAGATAGAACTTGCAAAAAAAAACAATCAAAATGCATTTAGTTATTTAATGAATTGTTTTTGGGACGATGTTTATAACTACCAATTAAAACATACAGGAAATGAAATTGATTCAGAAGATATTACAATAGAAAGTTTTGCTAAGGCGTTCAATAAAATAAGTACATATGAGTCTAAATATGAATTTAAAACATGGTTAATTACAATTTCTAAAAACTTACATATTGACAAGATTAGAAAAAACAAAAACAAAATTGATATTAATAAGTTTAATGAAAAAATTTCTGTACACGAAAACTCTCCAAATCCAGAGGACAAACTAATAAATGAACAACAATTAATCTCACTAAAATCTAAAATAAATAAACTTAAACCCCACTACAAGGAAGTTGTTGAATTAAAATTTTTTAATGAGTTATCATATAAGGAAATATCATTAAAATTAAATCAGCCAATTAGTACTATTAAAGTTAAAGTTATTAGAGCAAAAAAAATATTAAATCAATTAATTTAAAAAATGTTTAAACATTTGAAAAAACTTGGTCCAGGTCTTCTTTTTGCTGGAGCAGCAGTTGGAGTTTCGCATTTAGTTCAATCAACAAGAGCAGGTGCAGATTTTGGGTTCAGCCTAATTTGGGCTCTAATATTAGCCAATATTATTAAATATCCATTTTTTTTATACGGACCAAAATATACAATGGCAACAGGTGAAACATTACTACATGGATATAAAAAAATGAATACCAATTTTCTAATTGTTTATTTCGTTTTATCAATTGTTACAATGTTTACAATTCAAACTGCAGTAACTATTGTAACTGCAGGGTTAGCTATTGAGTTATTTGGGATTTCTAATAATATAACTGTATGGTCAATAATTATAACAGTTTCATGTGTCTTGATATTAATTATTGGACGTTATAAATTTTTAGATAAACTCATGAAATTTGTGATTATCCTGTTAACCATAAGCACCATTTTTGCTGTTTTTTTTGCTGGATTTGATTCTAATAAATCTTTTGAATTTAGTCAAGTTTTTCCTTCAAATGAAGTTGGAATAATATTTCTGGCTGCTTTTATGGGATGGATGCCTGCTCCACTAGATGTATCAATATGGCAATCAATTTGGACATTAGAAAAAACTAAAAAAGAAAAAGAATTTAAAGTTAAAAATGCTTTATTTGACTTTAACACAGGATACATAACCACAATAGTTTTAGGTATTAGCTTCCTCTGTCTAGGTGCATTCGTTATGTTTGAAAGTGGCGAAACCTTCTCAAACAACGGAGGAGAATTTGCAAAACAACTTATAAACCTTTATACAAGTTCAATTGGAAACGAAGTATTTCTAATCATTGCTATAGCTTCTTTTACTACTATGTTTAGCACTACCATCACTTGTTTAGATGCATCTCCAAGAGCAATGAAAATTACATCTGAACTTTTAAATTTTCCAATATTTAAAAGCTATAATTTTTGGATAATCACGCTTACAATGGGAACATTATCAATTTTTATTTTTTTTATATCAGAAATGGGAATTTTGGTAAAAATTGCAACAATTTTATCTTTTATTACTGCACCGTTTTATGCATATTTTAATTTCAAATTAATTAATAGTAAACATACTCCCAAAAAATTCAGACCATCAAAAAAACTTTATTTTTTAAGTGTTATTGGATTAATTTTTCTTACATTTTTTAGTGTTTGGTATATTAGTATTTTATAGCTAAAATTTGATTTACTGTTTGTATATTTGTCAAGTTATCTAATATTAAATGATTAACGAATCTTTAGCTACAAAACCAAAAGTTGAAAAGAAACCAAAATGGATTCGCGTTAAACTCCCAACTGGACAAAAATACACTAAACTAAGATCTTTAGTTGATAAGTATAAACTTAATACTATATGTTCATCAGGAAGCTGTCCAAATATGGGAGAATGTTGGGGTGAAGGAACAGCAACCTTTATGATTTTGGGTAACATTTGTACAAGATCTTGTGGTTTTTGTGGTGTTAAAACAGGAAGACCTGAATCTGTGGATTGGGAAGAGCCTGAAAAAGTTGCAAATTCTATTAAAGTAATGAAAATTAAACATGCTGTTTTAACATCAGTTGACAGAGATGATTTAAGAGATATGGGCACATTAATTTGGACAGAAACAGTTAAAAGCATTAGAAGAATAAGTCCAGAAACTACTCTTGAAACTCTTATTCCTGACTTTCAAGGTATTGAAAAACATTTAGATAAAATAGTCGATGTCAATCCTGAAGTTGTTTCACACAACATGGAAACTGTAAAAAGACTTACTAGAGAAGTTAGAATTCAAGCAAAATACGATAGAAGTTTAAAAGTATTATCCTATTTAAAGGAAATGGGAATAAATAGAACTAAATCTGGGATCATGTTAGGATTGGGTGAGAAAGAAAGTGAAGTTTATGAGACACTTGAAGATTTGAAAAAGAATAAAGTTGATATCGTAACACTTGGTCAATATTTACAACCCTCAAAAAAACATCTTCCAGTTAAAGAATTTATATCTCCTGAACAGTTTAAAAAATTTGAGATTTATGCAAAAAATTTAGGATTTAGACATGTTGAAAGCGGTCCACTTGTAAGGTCTTCATACAAAGCAAAAAAACATATTACATAATAAAACTTTGCTGTAATAAAGATTCAAACTTTTGTTCACCCCCTATAAATTTAGTTTCAATTTCTAAATAAGACCATTTATTTTTTCTTTCTAAAAATTGTATTTTTTGAAAATCTTTTTCAGTTGTAATTATTAGATTGTCGTTATCACTTTCAATCTCATTAATATCTTCTTGGGTATAATTGTAATGGTCTGAAAATTTAATATGTTTAAAGTCAATATTATTGCTTGAAAAAAAATCAACAAATGATCGACTATTTGCTATTCCAGAAACAATTAAAATTTTTTCATTTTTTATATCGTTAATTTTATAGCTAGTATCTCCTTTTAAAATATTTCCATAATTAATTGAAGTAAAAAAAATGTTTTGATGATCATTTATCTTAAGTTTATTTTGAATTTGAATTTTTTTCTTGTTTTTTATAGTTGGAGGAGTCTTTGTAACTATGACAATGTCAGCTCGATTTAGTGATTTTTTACTTTCTCGCAAGTTTCCGACTGGGAAAATACAATCATCATAAATAGGATTATTATAGGTTGTTAAAAGGATGTTTAAATCAGGTTTAACTTTTCGATGTTGAAAGCTGTCATCCAAAATAAAAAGATTGGTTTTTTTTTCTTCATTTTGTATTCTTGAAATTGCATTAGCTCTATTTTTATCAACAGCAACAATTATATTATTAAATTTTTTAAAAATTTGAAAAGATTCGTCTCCTATCAAATCAGGTGAAGAATTATTGTCAGCTTTATAAAATCCAGATGTTTTTCTTTTATAACCTCTACTTACTAAAGCAATATTGAATCGTGTTGAGTATTTTTTAATTAAAAGTTCAACAAATGGAGTTTTGCCAGTTCCACCCATACTTAGATTACCTACTCCTATAATTTTGCGATTAAACGAATAAGATTTTAAAAAATTAAGATCATATAACAAATTTCTAAAATTTGTGATTACTAAATAAACAAAAGCAAAAGGGAAAAAAACAATTCTAAACTTATTCATTGTCTCTAAATTAAAATTTAATTTGATCATATAATAATTTTTAACTTTGTTAAATAAATATGAAATTAAAAGAATTAACAGATCATTTAGAAAAATGGGCTCCACTAAATTCTGCAGAAGAATTTGATAACGTAGGACTCCTTGTTGGAGATCATGAGAATATAATTAATAAAGCTTTAATTACTATTGACACCACTGAAGGTATTATAGATGAAGCCATTGATAACAATTGTGATACTATAATTACATTTCATCCTATTATTTTTAATACTTTAAAGAAAATAGCTAATAAATCATATGTAGAAAGAGTGGTTTCAAAAGCAATAAAAAATAATATCAATATTTATGCTATTCACACTAACCTAGATAATAATCCAAAAGGAGTAAACTTTAAAATATGTGAAAAATTATCGTTGATAAACACTTCTTTTTTAATTCCAAAATCTGAAAAACGTTTTGGAATGGGTATGATTGGTGAGATTGAAGAAGAATTGGATGAAACTAAATTTTTAAATTTTGTTAAAAAGAGAATGAATATTAAGCAAATTAAACATTCGCCTTTAATTGGAAAAAAAATAAAAAAAGTAGCTGTTTTAGGTGGGTCAGGTAGTTTTGCAATTGATGATGCTATTAAATTAAATGCAGATTGCTTTATTACTGCTGACTTAAAATATCATGACTATTTTAAAGCAGATAAAAAAATCTTACTAACTGATATAGGTCATTATGAAAGTGAGCAGTATACAAAAGAGCTTATTTTAGAATTTCTTAACAAAAAAATTCCTAAGTTTGCCTGCATTATATCAAAATATAAAACAAACCCTGTTAATTATTTTTAATTATGGCAAAAAAAACAGAATTTTCAATCGAAGATAGACTTAGAACTTTGTATGATCTTCAACTTATACATTCAAGAATAGATAAAATAAGAAGTGTTAGAGGTGAATTACCTTTAGAAGTTGAGGATTTAGAAGATGAGGTTACTGGACTTGAAGTTAGAATATCAAAATTTGAAAAAGAAGTAAAGCAGTTAAGTGATGATATAAAATCCAAAGAAATTTCATCTGATCAAGCTAAGGCAATGATAAAAAAATACAATGAACAGCAAAAAAACGTTAGAAATAACAGAGCTTTTGAATCACTTAGCAAAGAAATTGAATTCCAAGAACTAGAAATTGAACTTTTTACTAAACAAACTAAAGAACTTCAAGCTCAAATAGAGTTAATTAAACAATCAATTCAAGAGAATAATGTAAAGCTTATTGAAAGAAAAGAACATCTAAAACATAAAAAAAATGAATTGGGTGATATTCTAAAAGAAACTGAAAATGAAGAAAATGATTTATTAAAAAAATCAACTGAGTTTGAATCAAAAATTGATGAATCATTATTAATTTCTTATAAAAAAATTAGAACAAGTGTAAGAAATGGTTTAGCTGTAGTTGCTGTTGAAAGAGGAGCATCTGCAGGATCTTTCTTTACAATTCCACCCCAAGTTCAGTTAGATATTGCATCAAGAAAAAAAATCATTACCGATGAGCACAGCGGAAGAATACTAGTCGACAAAGAACTTGCTGATGAAGAGAATGAAAAAATGTCAAAATTATTTACTAGCATTTAATTTTAGATTAAAATTTAAAAAAAAACCGCTCTTAGCGGTTTTTTTTATGTGTAATTTATATAAAATAATATGGAGATATGCTTAAAAAAGTTTTTTTCTTAATTTTTTCTTTATTAATATTTATTATAGCTGTAAGGTTTAGTATTTTTTTTGAGTTTCAACTAAATGGAATTCAATTAGATACCTTTAAAAATTCTCTTATAATTTACAGTGCTCTAACTTTATTATGTTTTTTTATTGGTGAACTTACAAAAAATTATAGCCAAGTTGATAAAATATGGAGCATAGCTCCAATAATTTATGTTTGGTTTTTTACTATTTATTCTGAATTTAATTTTAGAATGGTTCTTATGTCTTTTCTTGTAACAATTTGGGGTATAAGACTAACATATAATTTTTCAAGAAAAAATGGATACAGTATTTATTTTTGGAAAGGTGAAGAAGATTATAGGTGGAAAATATTAAAACATAGAATTCCAATTTTTAATTCTAAACATATCTGGTCACTTTTCAACTTAACATTTATTTGTTTCTATCAAATGGGATTAATCTTTTTGTTTTGTTTACCTATTTTAGTTGCATGGCAAGGAGAAGTAAATCCTATTTCTATTTACGATTGGATTATTGCTTTTTTAATGATACTATTTATAATAACCGAATCAATAGCAGATAATCAACAATATGATTTTCAATCTTCTAAGCACAAGAAAATTAAAAACAATAAACCATTAGATGGAGATTTTAAAAAAGGTTTTATATCTACAGGATTATGGAAATTTTCTAGACATCCAAATTTTTTCTCAGAACAACTTATTTGGGTTACTTTTTACTTATTTTCAATATCTGCTACAGAAAAATTTTTTAATTGGTCAATTATTGGTTGTATTTTATTAATTATACTATTCTATAATAGCGCAAAATTTACAGAAAGTATTAGTGAGCAAAAGTATCCTAGTTATAAAACATACAAGGAAAATGTTCCTATGTTCATTGGATTTAAAATAAAAAACCCAACTAGAAGTTGAGTTTAAAAAATGTGGGCGCTAAGGGATTCGAACCCCTGACCCCTTGGGTGTAAACCAAGTGCTCTGAACCAACTGAGCTAAGCGCCCGATTAAATCGAGCGACAAATATATAATAATTTTAAATTAAATCGACTTAAAAATAAAAGTTAAATTTAATCTTTAATTAGACCATTTATATCATATTTTGAAACAAAATCCCATATCAATTGACCAGTACTTTTGCCTTCAAAATCATTATTAAACCAAACGTGCTCGCCACCAATAATTTTATAATGTTCCACTGAAACATTTTTGTCACCGTTTTCATATTTATAAGTAATTATTGATGTGCCGTTATCATCAATATTATTTATTACTGGATTAATTTCAGTATTATTAAATTTTATCCAAAAATTAAGAACAGATTCAACTGAATTGTAAACCCCTCCTCCATCGTAATAATCAGATGTGCCATGTAATTTTATTAATGGGACAGGGTGTGAAGGAATACATTCTGATTGAAGCATGTAACCTGAAACGGAACCAATTGCAGATATTAGATTACTTTTATAACAAGCCAAAGCATAGCTCATCATTCCTCCATTTGAATATCCAATCGCATAAACTCTTTTTTTATCTATTAAATTTTCTAATGATAGTTTATTAATTAAGGCTTCAATAAAGCCCAAATCATCTACATCAGATTTATTATCATCTCCTTTTAATTCTGCATTCCAATGAGAATAACCATTTAAATCTGAGCCTTGAGGATATACCAAAATAAAATTTTCCGAATCAGCAACAGGCCTCATATTGGTATATGACATATATTCTCCTGCTTTTCCCGAAAATCCATGAAAATTTAGTAAAAGTGGTAATTTTGAAATACCATCATATCCAACAGGGATATAAATTATATATTCTCTTAAAGTACCATTGTAATTGATGGTTTGGATCAATTCCTCAAATGATTCAATATCTTTAAAATTTTCCTTTTTTAATTCATCCTTTGAACATGAAACTATCAAAAATAAAAAAAGTAATTTTATAATTTTTTTCATACATATAAAAAAAACAAATAATGTGCCAAAAACTAAATGATCTCAGCAACAGTAAAATTGCTTCCACCTATAAAAACTAAGTCATCTTTTTTTAAGCCATTCTTAGAAGATATGAATGCTTCTTTAACATTATTAAAAAATTTAGAATTTAAATTATTAATTTTTGAATAATTTTTTAGTTCATTTAAATCAAGTGCTCTTTTAACATTTGGAGATGAAAAATAAAATTCTGTAGATTTTGGAAATAATTTTAAAATATCTTCATAATTTTTACCTTTAACAAACCCCAAAACAACTCTAAATTTACTAAAATTCATCTCTTTTAGTTCTTTTAAAATTTCCTCAAATGCTTCAAGGTTATGACAGACATCACAAATAATATCAGGTGACTTAGAAATATATTGAAATCTACCTAAAATACCAGTATTTTTTTTAACATTTGACAAACCTATTTCAATATGTTTTTGTGTAATATCAAATTTTTCTAAGAGCGAAATAACTGTAATTACTCCAGCAATATTTTTTTTTTGAAATTTTCCTTTTAAGTCTGTTTTATAACTTACATTTTTTTTAGGCGTATAAATTGGTGAGTTTAAACTACACGACTTTTCTTTAAAGACTTTAAATGTTTCATCATTGTATTCACTTACAACTACAGGAACATTCTTTTTAATAATCCCTGCTTTTTCATTTGCAATTTTATATAATGAATCTCCCAAAAAATCCTGATGATCTAGTCCTACATTGGTAATTAAACTAACAAGTGGATTTATAATATTTGTTGAATCTAACCTACCACCAAGACCTGTTTCAATTATAGCTATATCTACTTTTGATTTAAAAAAATAATCAAAAGCCATAGCAACAGTCATTTCAAAAAATGAAATATTATTTGAATAAAAAAAATCAAAATTGTTTTCCACAAAATCTATTACAAATTTTTTTTCAACTAATTTTCCATTAATCTTAATTCTTTCTCTAAAATCTTTTAAATGAGGTGAAGTATACAATCCTACTTTATATCCAGCTTCTTGTAAAATCGAAGATAGCATGTGAGAAGATGAACCCTTTCCATTTGTACCTGCTACATGGATAGAATTAAAATTTAGTTGAGGATTGTTTAAATGATTGCAAAGTTTTTTTATAGGATCTAAATTGACCTTATATTTAAAAACACCATCGACTTGATAAACTGGTAATTGGTTAAATAACCAATCTACTGTTTCATCGTAATTCATATATTTTAAAGAACAAAGTCTCTAAGCAACATAAATGTTCCATAGCCTGAAAGAAATCCAATAAAAGCAAAAATTGTTACCTTTTTTAGATACCAGAAAAAATCAATTTTTTCCATTCCCATTGCTACAACACCAGCAGCAGATCCAATAATTAACATACTTCCTCCAGTTCCAGCAGAAAAAGCTAAAGCATGCCATAAGGGATCATCTAATAAATTTGGGAACATTCCCATTGAAGCAGCTACTAGTGGAACATTATCAATAATTGCAGAAAGAAATCCAAATAAAATCATAAGTATATCGGTATTTGGGAATATTTCGGTAAGGTCACCAGCAAAATTAAATAAAATCCCTAATGACTCAAGAGCACCAACTGCCATTAAAATTCCAAGAAAAAATAAAATACTAGGTAATTCAATTTTTGAAAGAGATAGATGAACAGGACTATGAAGTGAGGTTAAATCAGTACCAGAATTAACTTTATTTAGATTTACCTGTCTATTAAAAATTATTTCAGCAATTGTTGATACAAAAGCTAGAGAAAGCATCATTCCAACATATGGTGGCAAATGTGTAATTACCTTAAAAAAAGGAACAAATAAAATAGATCCTAGCCCTAAAAATAACATTTTGTTTCCATATGGATTGTGATCATCTTTAATTTTTACAGTATCTAATTCTCCCTTAAAAACATTCAATCGAGATGCAATTAAAAAAGGAACAATCATGCATACAAGCGATGGAATTATTAAATATTTAACAAGATTTATCTCGCTAACCTTATTTCCAATCCATAACATAGTTGTAGTTATATCTCCAATTGGAGACCATGCCCCTCCAGCATTAGCTGCAATTATAATTAAACCTGCATACCAAAGCTTTAAACTTCTATCTTTTACTAATTTTTGAAGTAATGTTATAAGTACAATTGTTGCAGTTAAATTATCAATTATTGCTGATAGTAAAAAAGCTAAAAATCCAAAAATCCATAAAATATTTACCTTACTTCTTGTTTTAATGACCTGTTTAATACCTGAAAATCCATCAAAATAATCTATAATCTCGACTATAGTCATTGCACCTAAAAGAAATATTAGTATTTCTGCAGTCTTTCCTAAATGGTGTAAAAGAACTTCTTCAATATGAGTTGGTTCAAGCTTTAAAAGTTCAAGATTAATATCAAAAACTTCCATGTGATTTAAAGCTATAATTGCCCACAATATTCCCATCATACCAAGAGCAGGAATTAATTTGTCTAATTTAATTGTGTGTTCTAGTGTTATTAGAATATAACCTAATATAAAAACTGAGATAACTAATATTTCCATCTTAAAAATTTAGAAATTAAAAATATAAAAAAATCATATATTAATTACATTTAAAAATAATTATGATATGTTCATTTAATTTTACTTATAATGATAATTTAACAATAATTAAGCTATAGATTATCAAGTTGATATATTTTGAAGCTTTGCATCTAACATTAGTAGAAAAAAAATTAATATACAGTATATTTACAAGTCCTATTAATACCTTATGTTACCAAAAAAACAAGGTCTATATTCACCTGACTATGAGCATGACAATTGTGGTGCTGGATTTATATGTAGTCTTAATGGTGAAAAAACTAATGCTATTATTCCAAAGGCGCTAAATATATTAACTTGCCTTGAACATAGAGGGGCGGTTAGCTCAGATGGTAAAACTGGAGATGGTGCTGGAATTTTAATTGAGATTCCTCATGATTTTTTTGTTACACAATGTGACTTTGATTTGCCAGATGCATATGAGTATGCTGTAGGGATGGTGTTCCTTCCTCAAAAAATAAATCAACTTAATTATTGTAAAGATATTTTTGAAAGAGAAATAAACAAACAAGGTTTAGAGATATTTGGATGGAGAAAAGTACCTATAAATTCAAAAGTAGTTGGTTCAATTGCTGCCAAAACTCAACCTATAATAAATCAGGTTTTTATTGGAAAGGGGGGAAACAAACTTTCAGATATTGAATTCAATACTAAATTATTTATTGCAAGAAAAATTACGGAGAATGAAATATACAATAGTGTTTTACTTCAAAAAAACTATTTCTATTTCTCAAGCTTACACAATAGAACTTTAATCTACAAAGGTTTATTAATTCCTGAAGATATTGATCGTTTCTACTTAGATTTAAGAGATCCTAAACTCGTTACTAGACTTGCTCTTGTTCATCAAAGATTTTCAACTAATACTTTTCCTACTTGGGATTTGGCTCAACCGTTTAGATACATGTGTCATAATGGTGAAATAAACACAATTAAAGGAAATGTTACTAGAATGAACGCTAGAGAAGAACTAATGAAAAGTGATTTCATTGGAGATGATATTAATAAAATTTTTCCAATTATAATAAAAGGTAAATCAGATTCTGCCCAAATGGATATGGTTGTAGAACTTCTTCTAACAACTGGAAGATCTCTTCCTGAAATTATGATGATGATGGTCCCTGAAGCATGGGAAAAGCATAAATCAATGTCTGATGATAAAAAAGCTTTCTACGAGTTTAATTCCTGTATAATGGAACCTTGGGATGGTCCAGCTTCAATTCCATTTACAGATGGAAAATTTATTGGTGCATTACTAGACAGAAATGGTTTAAGACCATCTAGGTATACCGTTACAAAAGATGGATACGTGATTATGTCCTCTGAAACTGGAGTTGTTGATATTGATTCTAAAAACATCAAGTCACATGGAAGGTTAGAACCTGGCAAAATGTTTTTAGTTGACATGAATGAAGGGAGAATCGTTGAAGATGAGGAAATAAAAAATAAAATTGTCAATAAATACCCATACAAAAAATGGGTTGATCAAAACGTTTTACGGCTTAAAGATGTTCCTTACACTGGAAATAAGACACCCAAAGAAAAAATTGATTTAGAAACACGATTAAGAATTTTTGGATATACACAAGAAGATTTAAAGACTATAATTCTTCCAATGTGTTTATCAGGAAAAGAATCAATTGGTTCAATGGGCACTGATACCCCATTAGCTGTATTATCAAATAAACCTCAGTTACTTTTTAATTACTTTAAACAACTATTTGCTCAGGTTACAAATCCACCACTTGATGGAATCAGAGAAGAAATTGTAACAGACACAAGTCTAGGAATTGGGAGTGATTTTAATATATATGATTTTGTTTCTGATCATTGTAAAAAATTACACATTAAAAACCCAATAATTTCTAATGAAGATTTAGACAAAATTAAATTTATAAAACACAAGAGTTTTAAAACGGCATCTGTAAGTGCTCTTTATGATATAATTAAAGGTCACAATGGAATTGAAGAGGCATTAGAAAATATGGTAAGAAATGTTAATAGATATGTTGACGAAGGATGTAATATTATTATTATTACTGATAGAGGAGTTTCAAAAAAAAAGGGAGCAATTCCTATTTTATTAGCATGCTCTAACGTTCATCATATTTTAATGAAAGCTAAAAAAAGATCCAAATTTGGTATTGTAATAGAATCCTCTGAACCCAGAGAACCACACCATTTTTCTTTGTTGTTTGGATATGGAGCTAGTGCAATTAACCCATACCTTGTAAATGAATTAATTGAATATCATCATTCTAAAGGTGATTTTGGAAAGCAAAGTTTAGATCAATCTATATACAACTACAACAAAGCAATAGACAAAGGCATATTAAAAGTGATGAATAAAATAGGAATATCTACTTTACATTCTTATAGAGGTGCACAAATTTTTGAAGCATTAGGCTTAAGAGAAAGTTTTGTTGAAAAATACTTTTCAAATACGCCAACTCGAATTGAAGGGATTGGACTATATAGTTTAGAAAAAGAATTAGCAAAGAGACATAACAGTGCTTTTGTTAATGATAAATTTGTAAGTTTAGAAATAGGTGGTAATTATCGATGGAGAAGGAACGGAGAAGCTCATATGCTTAATCCTGCTACAATTTCCAAGTTACAACAAGCAGTTAAGGAAGATAAATTTGAAACTTATAAAGTTTATGCTGACTTAATTAATAATCAAAACAAACAACTAATGACTATTCGTGGAATGTTTAAATTAGTTGATTATGATCCTATTCCTATTGAAGAAGTTGAGCCTTGGACAGAAATAGTTAAAAGATTTAAGACCGGAGCTATGTCTTATGGTTCAATAAGCAAAGAAGCTCATGAAAATTTAGCAATTGCTATGAACAGAATTGGTGGAAAAAGTAATTCTGGTGAAGGAGGTGAAGATTCAGCAAGGTTTACGAAAGAAAAAGATGGAACTTGGAAAAATAGTGCTATAAAACAAGTTGCTTCAGGAAGATTTGGTGTAAGTTCTCATTATTTAAGTAGTGCTAAAGAAATTCAAATAAAAATGGCTCAAGGAGCCAAACCTGGAGAGGGAGGGCAGTTGCCTGGACCTAAAGTAAACCCAATGATTGCTAAAGTAAGAAATTCAACTCCTTATGTCGGATTAATATCTCCTCCACCTCATCATGATATTTATTCTATTGAGGACTTGTCTCAGTTGATTTACGATTTAAAAAATGCTAACAGAGAAGCTCGTATCAATGTAAAACTTGTTTCAGAAGTGGGTGTTGGAACCATAGCTGCTGGAGTTGCTAAGGCTAAAGCTGATGTTATTTTAATTTCTGGGTTTGATGGAGGAACCGGAGCTTCTCCACTAACTTCATTAAAACATGCAGGACTTCCTTGGGAGTTAGGTATTGCAGAGACTCAACAAACCCTTGTAATGAACGATTTAAGAGGAAGAGTTGTTATTGAATGCGATGGTCAAATGAAAACGGGAAGAGATGTAGCCATTGCCTGTTTACTTGGAGCTGAAGAATTTGGTTTTTCAACTGCACCTTTAATTGCATCTGGATGCATTATGATGAGAGCATGTCATCTTAATACATGTCCTGTTGGAATTGCAACTCAAGACCCTGAACTAAGGAAAAACTTTAAAGGTAAACCAGAACACGTAATTAACTTTATGTACTTTGTTGCTGAAGAACTTAGAGAGATTATGGCAAAACTTGGCTATAGAACTGTTGATGAAATGGTTGGACAAAGTCAAAAAATTAACATGGAAGATGCAATTAAAAACTATAAAACAAAAGGAATTAATTTATCTAAAATTTTATATAAACCGAATGTCTCTGAAAGTACTCCTCTAAGGAATACTACTAGTCAAGATCATAATTTAGAAAATGTAATTGATTTTAAAATTTTAAAAGAAGCTAAACTTGCAGTTGAGAAAAAAGTAAAAATGAGTTTGACTTATGATATAAAAAATACTGACAGAACAGTCGGAACAATCATAAGTAATGAAATTTCAAAGCTGTATGGAGCAAAAGGTCTACCAAAAGATACTCTTGAGCTTAATTTCAATGGTGCAGCAGGTCAAAGTTTTGGTGCTTTCGCATCACATGGATTGTCATTGATTGTAAATGGAAATACAAACGATTACTTTGGAAAAGGCCTTTCAGGAGCTAAGATAATTGTAAGAGTTCCTAAAGAGGCAGATTTAATTTCTAACGAAAATATAATTACAGGAAATGTTGCACTTTATGGAGCTACAGCTGGGGAAGCATACATTAATGGTATTGCAGGTGAAAGATTTTGTGTAAGAAATTCAGGAGCATCAGCAGTCGTTGAGGGTGTTGGAGATCATGGTTGTGAATATATGACTGGAGGTACAGTCATTATTCTTGGTAAGACGGGAAGAAATTTTGCTGCAGGTATGAGTGGCGGAACAGCGTATATTTATAAAACAGAAAATTTTGATAACAGAAATTTCAATAATGAAATGATTGAATTTGAAAATCCTTCAGTTCAAGATCTTGATTTGGTTAAAAAATTAATTGAAAATCATTTTACATACACATCTAGTAAAATAGCAGAAAAAATTCTTAATAATTGGACGATAGAATCTTTAAATTTTATTAAAATTATGCCAACAGAATATAAGTTAGCACTAGAAAAGATGGCAAAAGAAAAAATTAATGAAATAATAAATTAATTTATGGGAAAATTTAAAGGATTTATTGAATTTGAAAGAACTGATGAAAGGTTAATTCCTGTAAAAAAAAGAGTAAAAAATTATAATGAATTTACTATAAAACCCTCAGAAAAAAAATTAAAAGAACAAGGTGGAAGATGTATGGACTGTGGTGTACCTTTCTGTCATAGTGGATGCCCACTTGGAAATTTAATTCCAGATTTTAATGACGCAGTATATAATAATGAATGGGAAAAAGCATTACATCTTTTACATTCAACAAATAATTTTCCTGAATTCACGGGAAGGTTATGTCCTGCTCCATGTGAAGCTGCATGTGTTTTAGGAATTATAAGTCCACCCGTTTCGATTGAACTGATTGAAAAATATATTGTTGAAAGAGGGTTCAAGGAAGGATGGATAA
The DNA here is from genome assembly GCA_016780345.1 of Flavobacteriaceae bacterium. Classification (GTDB taxonomy): domain Bacteria; phylum Bacteroidota; class Bacteroidia; order Flavobacteriales; family Flavobacteriaceae; genus MAG-121220-bin8. The sequence continues at coordinate 31,724 of JADHLZ010000005.1, forward strand.
AAGCTATTCCTCCTAAAAATAGAACTGGAAAAAAAATAGCAATTGTAGGATCTGGCCCTGCTGGTTTAGCTGCAGCTCAACAACTTAACAAGGCTGGTCACTCTATTGATGTATTTGAACGTGATTCAAAAATTGGGGGACTCTTAAGATATGGAATACCTGATTTTAAGATGGAAAAGCATGTTATTGACAGAAGATTATCTATACTTGAAGAAGAAGGTATAAAATTTCACACAAATATAGAAGTTGGTGTTGATTTATCTTGTAATGAACTTAATAATTATGACTCTGTAGTATTGTGTGGAGGAGCTACTATAAAAAGAAATCTTCCAATTAAAGGTTCAGATCTTTATGGTGTTAAGCAAGCTATGGAATTTCTAACTCTTCAAAATGAAGTTGTTGATGGAATTAAAAAAACTACTGAATCGTTAAATGCTAAAGGAAAGAATGTCATAGTAATTGGTGGTGGTGATACGGGATCTGATTGCATTGGAACATCAAATAGACAAGGAGCTAAATCAGTTACAAATTTTGAAATTATGCCAAAACCGAGTAGTGAAAGATCTGAAGAAAACCCTTGGCCTTATTGGCCATTTAAATTAAAAACCTCATCTTCACATGAAGAAGGAATTCACAGAGAATGGAGTATTTTAACTAAAGAGTTTATTGGAGATAACAGTGGAAAAGTTAAAAGCTTAAAAACAGTTGAAGTTGAGTGGATAAAAAAAGAAGGTGAAAGACCTATTCTCAAAGAAATTAAAGGATCTGAAAAATTATGGCCTTGTGATTTGGCATTACTTGCTTTAGGATTTACTGGACATGAGCCTGATTTAGTTGATAAATTAAATTTACAAACTGACAATAACAATCAAATAGTTACTAATAACTATCAAACTAGTGTAGCCAACATATTTTCAGCAGGTGATATGAGAAGAGGACAATCCCTAATAGTTTGGGCAATTTCAGAGGGAAGAGAAGCTGCTTATCAAGTTGATAAATTTTTAATGGGAAGTTCAAAATTAGAGACAAAAGAAAATGGTGATCTCCCACAAGTGAGATAGACTTTTAATTAAAGAAATTCCATACTAATCCAAATCTAATAATAAAATCCCTGTAAGGATAAGATGGTGATGAATAGAAATTATTTCCAGTTAATTTAGAATTGAAATGTTCCGCTTTCAAATAAATTCTCGTCCTTTGAATTCTAGCATTAAGGAATAAATCAATTATTGGGAAATTTCCTATTTTTTTTTCCGTTTGAATATGAAAAGCACTAATTAAAGGATTGTACTCATTAGAATAGTATTTTGAAAAATATTTAAATGAAATTCCTGTTTGAAGAAACATCGCTTTCTTAAAAACATCATTGGAATAGTAAAATGTATTTCGAGTTATAAATTCTGGAAGATTTAAAATACTATTAGTTTGGTTAACTTTTTGATAAATTAACGAATTATCTAAAGCAAATTTTCCAAATTTGAATTCCTTTTGCCATTTGATTTTTAAATGTTTTATAGTTTGTTTACTTTGATTAATCCCAGGAACTAATTTTAAATCTCTATCATCATTTAAAGGCTGTTTTTCTTTAATTGAGAAAAAAGTAAAATTATCAACTAAGCTAAGTTTGAAATTTATATTACCTATTTCATGAGAAAAAACACTTAGATTAATATTATTAATTTTAATTTTTTCCAAGCTTTCTCTCCAACCAATTTCATTATAATCACTATCATAGAGCTCAAAATAAAAACCAGGATGCTTTTTAAGACTACTAAATTCTAAATAATAATTTAAGTTTTTAAATTCTGAGTCCAATTTAATATATAGTAAATCCCCTAATCTATCTCCAAATAAATTTTTTTCTACTTTCCCAGTAAGATTGTTTTTAAAAATATTTTTTTTAAACTCAACTGAAAAAGAATTTTCATTTTGATCAAATCCTTTAGAAGAGGAACTTAGAGCATTAGTTACATAGTCATAGTTATAATTTAAATATGAAATTTTTAAATCATCCAGAATATTAGATTTTAATGATGTATAAAATTTATTATACATGGTTTTAATTTGAGTCTTATCATTTATTGAATTTTCTGAAGTTCCATAAAAATCAGAAGATTTATCTTGCTCAAAAGAGTAATAAGAAGTCTCGTATTTAAAGGTGTGGCCCAAACTTAAAGAATTACTTTTTTTAGATTTCAGCAATACAAATTCATGATCTAGAAAAAAACGCTTGCTTAGAAAATGGCTTGTGGCATCTTCAAATTTTACAGAAAGTTTTGATCTTTCAGTAAATAAATTATCTTCTGATTCAAAATTAATTATAGAAGCATTAGTCAACCCTCCATTTTCCCTGTTTTCGAAATTCTGACTCACGTAATGAGTCTTGAATTTATAATTATCTTTCTTTGAATTGTAATTCGATGTGAATCGAAACATTTTTAAGCCAGAAAGAATATTTTGATAATTCCCTAGCGATCTCATGCCTTTAAATCCGATTGAAAAATTAAATTGTTCTGATGTGTTAGTTGCAAAAAAAACATCTGTAAATTGTCCTTGTTTCATTACAGATTTAAATAACAATTCCGTTAAAGGTGTTGGAACCTTATAATATTTTACATCTTCAGATTTTAAGTAAGCATATTGCTTTGATGAGAAACTTTCTTCTGGAAAAATTGAATTTTCATAGGAATAAGTAAGTGTATTATAGGTTTGACCAAAATTTGAAAATTTAAGTATTTCCAAATTATCTTTTCTTAAATAATTAAATCTGTAATATTTTTTAATCGAAAGTGTTGTATCTATAGTAATTGAATCTCCAGTACTATTAAAAATTAAATACTTATTCTTAATTTCATTATTATTTTTAATCGAATCGTTTTTTGTTATAGAAATTAGATTAATGTTATCAAGACTTATTGGATCTTGCCCTACAATAAAATTGAATGAAATAAAAAGAAAAAATAAGAAATTAATGATTTTCATAACTCTATTTAATTCAAAGTTATTCATTTCATTTCATTTAATTAAAATGAAAATTTTTAAATTCATTATTAATGTTAATTAATTCATATTCGAAACTAGTTGAATGCGGAACTGATGAAGCTGGAAGAGGATCTATTGCCGGTCCAGTAACTGCTGCTGCTGTAATATTACCAAGGGATTTTATTAATGTTGAGTTAAACGATTCGAAAAAACTATCAATAAACAAAAGGCTTGAACTAAGAGAAATTATTTTAAAAAAAGCATTAGCCTATTCTATCGTACATATTCAAACAAACACCATAGAAAAAATCAACATTTTAAATGCATCAATACTGGCAATGAATAAATCAATAGATCAACTTTCTATTAAACCTGAATTTATTTTAGTTGATGGTAATAGATTTAATTCAAAAAATAATATTCCATTCAAATGCATAGTAAACGGAGATTCAAAATATATGAATATTGCAGCTGCATCCATTTTAGCTAAGACAAGCAGAGACGAATTAATGGAAAAAATTTCTTTTAAGTTTCCAAATTATAAATGGGAAAAAAATAAAGGATATCCAACCAAAGAACATAGGGAAGCTTTGTTAAAATATGGAATTACAGTTCATCACAGAAAAAGCTTTAAGTTACTTTAAATTCAATAAATAGTTCATTACATTTACTTCATAAATTATATGAAAAAACTATTATTAGTACTATTGTTTTTTGGCGTAAGCTGTCAGCAAAACAACGATGTAAAATCATTTATTGATTTAATTCCAAGTAATCCATTATTGATTATAAAAAACAGCAAGGATTTTAATAACAGCTTAGTTAATTTTAATAAGAATTTAAATAAACTTCTATTAAAAAAATCAGACTCTATTTTAGATTATAAACTCGAATCAGAAAGTTTGATTAGCTATCATAAAATTGGCAAAAATGAAATAAAGCCTATATCATTTAGATATTTTAATGAAGGGTATTATAAAAACAGAAATATTATTGATTCTGTACTTTATGATGGTTATATTATAAAAAAAATAGGTAATGAAGAGTATTTTTATTTCTCTACTGTAAAAAATAATATTTTAATTCAATCTGAGAGTAAATTATTAATTGAAAACTCTATCAGAAACTCAAACTTGGTTAGTAAAAAATTAGACCAAGACCTACTTGATTTAAACAAAATTTCAAATTCTAATACAGTATTATTTGTTTCAGAAAAATTAAAAAATTTCATAGACAACAAAGACCTTAACTATTTTTTTGAAATTAACAATCTTTCAAGCTGGTTTCAATTTGATGTTGATTTAAATAAAAATGGAATCATCTTAAATGGCGTTTCATTTCAAAATGATTCAATTATAAGACCAATAAATTACTTAAATGGGATAAATCCATCAGAAAGTGAACTGCTAAACTTAGTCCCAAATAATTTTAACGATTTTAAAAGTTTTGTTTTTGATTTTAAGCAATACATGATAAACATTGAAAAATTTGAATCAATTACAGAAATTGAAAAAATAAAAAACGATTCAATATTATTTGATGTAAAGGAATTTGCAGTTTTAAGTTCAATAAAAGATTCATTAATAATGGTAAATTTTAAAAGTTCTGAATCTTTTGAAAACCTTATAAATTTAAATATTACTGATAGCTACAAATACAGAAACTTTACTATTAATAAAATTGATAACGATCTATTTAATTTTAATCGAATAAAATTTTACAACTTTAAATCAAATCAAAAGTATTTTACACAAATAGAAAACAACATCATCGTTGGAAATTCTAATGAGGGAATTGAAAATCTTCTCAGTAACTTATCCATTACCTCAACACTAAAAAATAACCTAGATTTTGTTCAAATTCAAAATCAAATTCCTGAAAAAAGTAATTATTTAGGCGTAACGAATATTGAAAAAAGCAAAAGTTCTACATTGAATGAACTGGGATTGTCATCAAAAGATTACCCTTACAAAGTAAATTTAATAACTCTTGAAAATAATTTTTTATATAATATACATACAGTTTTAAAAATCACTAAAAATAATAACGTTGATAAAATTAATTTGAATGGAAATTTTAAAGCAGAATTCCCTATAAATTTTTCACCAAAATTTGTTACAAACTATATTACAAACAAAAAAGAAATTATTTTTCAAGATCATTTAAATAATTTATATCTAATATCGTTGGATGGAGAATTGATTTGGAAAAAAAATATTAAGAATAAAATAATTGGAAACATTCATCAAATTGATTTATATAAAAATGGTAGGCTACAATTTGCATTTAGTACAACAAAGGATTTCCAAATCTTAGATAAAAATGGAAATATTGTAAAAAAAGTTGAACATAACAATAAAGTTGGTCTTTCAATATTTGATTATGATAAAGTAAAAAACTATAGATTCTTTTTACTTGGAAACAATTTGAAACTGATCAATTCAAACATGGATAATGTTAAGGGTTTTAATAAAAAAACTCTTAAAGGACAATTTGTTAATAGTCCTAAACATTATAGAATAGGTTCAAAAGATTATTTAATCTTTAATGTTGACAATAAGATTATTATAACGGATAGAAGAGGTGATATCAGAATAAAAAATAATTTAAATAATATTGAAAATGAAATTTACTTATATCAAAATTATTTTACCACAATCGATACTAATAATAATTTAATCAAGTTGGATACAAATGGAAAAGTTAGTAAAAAACCTCTACCACTTGAAAGCATGTATTTAATCAATGCTAATGAGGATAACATAATTTATTTAAGTGAAAATATTTTAAATATTAATGACAATATCATTGAATTAAAATTTGGAAATTATTTAAAACCAAAATTATTTAGAACAAAATCAAAAGATTTAATTTCAGTAATTAACAAAGAAGAAAACAAAGTTTACATGTTTAATTCGTTAGGTGAAGAAATTAAAAACTTCCCAATTTTTGGTTCCAGTTCAATTGATTTTTATGAGAATAAAAAATCAAAAAAATACATAACATGTGTGGGAGAATCTAATGAAATTTTAGTTTACTCTTTCAATTAAACTTGCTGAAAATACATTTGAGAAATTTTTTTTTAAACTATTAATTATTTCAAATTCATCAATTGATTTTCCTAATTCTTTTGAAACTGAAGTCACAGACTTATTATTAATTCCACAAGGAATTATATTATCAAAATAACGTAAATCATTATTTACATTAAGAGCAAAACCGTGCATTGTGACCCAACGACTTGCCTTAACTCCTAAAGCACAAATTTTTCTCGCGTCATTGTATTTGGGATTTATCCAAACACCTGTTTCTTTAAGGCTTCTTTCTCCTTTAATATTAAATTCAATTAAAGTTTTAATAACAACTTCCTCCAAGAATCTAAGATATTTATGGATGTCATAAAAAAAATTGTCAAGATCCATTATTGGATAGCACACTATTTGTCCTGGGCCGTGGCATGTAATGTCTCCTCCTCTATTGGTGTTAAAAAACTGAATATCTTTCTTTGCCAAATCCTCTTTACTTAATAATAAATTATTAATATCTCCACTTTTTCCTAATGTGTACACATTTGGATGTTCGACAAATAATAAGTAATTGTTGGTTTTGTGTTCGGTTTTTTCTCTTCTATTTATAAGTTTTTGATCTATAATTTTATTAAAAAGTTCAGTCTGAATTTTAAGTACTTTTTCATAATCCATTAAACCCAGTTCATAAACTTCAATATTATTATTTTTATTATTTTTTGTCATTTATATTATTTAAAATAACTAAAACAGCAATAACTCCCGTAAGCCATCCGAATAAAGTCAGAATTAAAATAATTAAAATTGATCCACAACCTCTATCCCACACTTAAAGCAGTGGAAAAATCACTGAAAGAATTACTCTCCAAAAACTCAAATATTTACGATAATAATTATTTGTTAAATATATAAATTAAATGAAGATTGTTTTAAAGAGATTCCTTTGAAATTGATTGATTATATTTGAATAAAATTTAAAAAATGCTATCTGAACAAGAGCAAATTAGGAGAGAAAAATTAATTAAATTAAAATTCCTTGGAATTAATCCATTCCCAGCTAACTTATTTCCGATAAACACGAATTCAATTGAGATTATTTCAAATTTTATTGAAAATAAAGCAGTTGTTTTAGCTGGAAGAATTATGTCAAGAAGAATTCAGGGTAAAGCTAGCTTTGCTGAAATACAAGATAGTAAAGGAAAAATACAGGTTTATTTTAACAGAGATGAAATATGTGAAGGTGACGATAAAACAATGTATAATGAAGTTTATAAAAAATTATTAGACATTGGAGATATAATTGGAATTGAAGGAACTTTATTTAAAACTCAGGTTGGACAGAAAACAATCCTTGTTAAAAAATTTACACTTTTAAGTAAATCAATAAGACCAATTCCAATAGCTAAAACTGACTCAGAGGGGAAAACTTATGATGAGTTTTCGGATCCAGAATTAAGATACAGACAGAGATACGTTGATCTTATTGTTAATCCAAATGTTAAAGAAACATTTATTAAGAGAACTAAGATCATCAATAGCATTCGAAATTTTTTTAATGATAATGATTATTTGGAAGTTGAAACTCCAATTTTACAATCAATTCCTGGTGGAGCTTCAGCGAGACCATTCATAACACATCACAATGCATTAAATATCCCCTTATATCTTAGAATTGCTAATGAACTTTATCTAAAAAGATTAATTGTTGGTGGTTTTGACGGAGTCTACGAATTTGCTAAAGCATTTCGTAATGAAGGCATGGACAGAACCCATAATCCAGAATTTACAATGGTGGAATTATATGTTGCGTATAAAGATTATTATTGGATGATGGAAATGACAGAGTCTTTACTTGAAAGAGTAGCAACTGAACTTAGTGGATCTACATTGGTTAATTTAGATGATAAAAAAATTAACTTTAAAGCTCCATTTAAAAGAATTGGCATTCTTGACTCAATAAAAGAACATACGGGATACGATGTTTCAAATATGGATGAGAATCAACTTTACGATACAGCGAAAAAACTGGATATAGAGGTAGACAAGACAATGGGTAAAGGAAAATTGATTGATGAAATTTTCGGAGAAAAATGCGAACATCATTATATACAACCAACATTCATTACTGATTATCCAAAAGAAATGAGTCCTCTTACAAAAGAACATAGGGATAATCCTCAATTAACTGAAAGATTTGAATTACTTGTAAATGGAAAAGAACTAGCAAACGCTTATTCAGAGCTTAATGATCCAATCGATCAATTAGAAAGATTCGAAGAACAATTAAAACTTTCAGAAAAAGGAGACGACGAAGCCATGTTTATAGATAATGATTTTATAAGAGCTCTTGAATATGGAATGCCTCCAACTTCTGGAATAGGAATAGGAATTGATAGATTAGTGATGCTTTTTACCAATAATATATCAATTCAAGAAGTTTTATTTTTCCCTCAAATGAAACCTGAAAGAAAAGTAATTGAACTCAATGAAGAAGAAAAAAGTTTAATTAAGTTCATTAAAAATAGTTCTCCTATTGAATTATCAGTAGCTCAATCAGAATCAGGCCTCTCTAACAAAAAATGGGACAAAACAATAAAGAGTTTAACAAAAAATAAGCTCGCTTCTGTCAAAAAAATAGATGACAAATTATTTATTGAAATTCTTGAATAAATAATAATTACACATCCTTTTCGGTATGTTTTTTTATTAATTTGTTAATAGAAATGTCTTTTTTATAAAAACTTTTTAATATTATTGTTTTTTTAATATATTTTAAATATAATTTTAGAAACTATGAACAATTTATTTTATCTCCCTTTTTTATTTACCCTTATTTTTTCTTTAGGAATAAATGCACAAAAAAAAGATTCATCTGAAAAAGATAAAAAAGAAAAAAAAGAAAAAACTTATGAGGACATAATAACAAAGGAGGCGATATCCGATGAGGGTTTATTTAAAGTTCATAAAGTAAAAGACAAATACTTTTATGAAATTTCAGATTCATTATTAGGTAGAGATATGCTTATGGTGACCAGGATTGTTAAAATGGCAACTGAACTTCCATTAAGTCGTCATAAAATGAGTGAACAAGTACTTAAATGGGAAAAATTTGATGATAATATTTTTTTAAAGCAAGCATCATATTCAAAATTTGCTAACGATTCACTACCAATTAGTATTGCCGTTTCAAATTCTAATTACGAACCAATAATTTCAAGTTTTGATATAGTTGTAAAAAATAAAGACAATAATTCTTATGTAATTGATGTTACTGATTTGTATAAGAGTGATGTTAAAATGTTTGGATTTCCACAATCTTCTAGAAAAGGGTATAAAATTACAAGTTTAGATTCTAAACTTTCATTTATTGAATCTATTAGAAGTTTTCCTTTAAATATTGAGACAAAACATATAAAAACTTATAAATCTTCAGATTCAAGAAATGGACAAATTTCAATGGTACTAAATAATTCTATGATACTATTGCCAAAAGAGCCGATGAAAAGAAGATATTTTGATCAAAGAGTTGGTTGGTTTACTAGTGCTCAAACAGATTATGGAATTGACAACCAAGAAGCTGAAACTGTAAGATATTTAGATAGATGGAGATTAGAGGTTAAAGATGAAGATGTCGAAAAATATAAAAATGGTGAATTAGTAGAGCCAAAAAAACCAATTATATATTATTTAGACCCAGCAACTCCAGAAAAGTGGAGAAAATATTTAAAAGCTGGAATTGAAGATTGGAATGTGGCATTTGAAGCCGCTGGATTTAAAAATGCTGTTATCGTCAAGTATCCTCCTGATAATGAAGAAGATCCAGACTGGAGTCCTGAAGATATTAGATACTCAACAGTAAGATATTTAGCTTCTCCATCACTAAATGCCAATGGACCACATGTAAGTGATCCAAGATCAGGTGAAATCATTGAATCTGACATAAATTGGTACCACAACGTAATGAAGCTTTTAAGAAATTGGTATTTTGTTCAAACTGCAGCAGTTAATCCAGATTCTAGAAGTGTGGAGTTTAAAAACGAAGTTATGGGTGAACTAATTAGATTTGTTTCGTCCCATGAATTTGGTCATACAATAGGTCTTCCACACAATATGGGTAGTAGTAGTGCTTATCCTGTTGATTCACTAAGATCTTCAACATTTACTAAAAAATTTGGAACTGCTCCCTCAATTATGGACTACGCTAGATTTAACTATGTAGCTCAGCCTGAAGATGAAGGTGTTGCTTTGATGCCTTCCCAATGGGATACTCCTAATGTTGGAATATACGATATATATGCAGTAAAGTGGGGATATAAGCCAATTTTAGGCGTTTCTGAAGAAGAAGAAAAGTCTATACTTAGAAGTTGGATTAGTGAGAAAGCGGATGATTTAAAATATAGATTTGGTAGTGCTGGTATAGACCCAAGTTCACAAACAGAGGATTTAGGAGATAATGCTGTAAAAGCTAGTGAATATGGAATAAAAAATTTAAAAAGAATAATGCCCAAACTAATTGATTGGACTACTGAGGATGGAGAAACATACTCTGAATTGGAATACATGTATGGTCAAGTTTTAGGTCAATTTGGAAGATATATGGGGCATGTTTCAAATAACATAGGTGGAATTTATCAATATTATAAAACTTCAGATCAAAATGGCGCTGTCTACACTCACGTTAAAAAATCACATCAGCAAAATTGTATGAATTTTATTAATAATCAACTTTTTGAAACACCAACATGGATCATTAATAAGGAAATTTTAAATAAAATTGAGTTTGCTGGAATAACAAACAGAATAAGAAGTACTCAGTCTAGAACTTTAAATAGTTTGTTAGATTTTAGCAAAATGGCTAGATTAATTGAAAATGAAGCTATTAATGGGCGAAATGCTTATTCTTTAATTGAAATGATGAAAGATTTGAGAAAAGGGATTTTTAAAGAAATTTATAAAAACGGAACAATTGATGTATATAGACGAAACCTTCAACTTGCCTACTTAGACAGAATAAGTTATTTGATGAGTAATGAACAAGAATCAACACCCTCTTGGGCTAGAACTTATATAACAAGTGTAAAAGTTAGTCAATCTGATATTAGAACTGTAGCTGCTAATGAACTTATTGAATTGAGAAAAGACTTGAAAAAGCATAAAAGTAAATCTGATAAAATGACTTCAATGCATATTGAAATGTTGAAAAATAAGATAGCTAGTATTTTAAGTGGTAAACCTATTTAAATCAACTTTATCACTTTCTTGAAAGCATTTAATGTAAAATCGATATCATCATAAGTTAAAGCATCGTTTAAAAAATAACTTTCAAATGCACTTGGTGGTAAATAAACACCTTCACTTAGCATCCCATGAAAATATTTTTTAAACTTTTCGTTATTACCTTTTTGAGCCGATTTAAAATCAACTACATCCTCTGATGTAAAATGAAGAGAAATCATTGAGCCTAATTTATTTATTCTATAATCAATTGAAGTTTCGTTCAAAATTGCTCTCATACCCTGTTCCAAATAGGATGTTTTATTTTCTAAACTATCGTAAATACAAGGATTATGTTTTAGTTCAAATAAAGTTGCTAATCCTGCAGACATTGCAAGAGGATTCCCACTTAATGTACCGGCTTGATATACAGATCCCTCAGGAGATAATTCTTTCATAATTTCATTTCTAGATGCAAAAGCACCAACAGGTAAACCTCCACCAATTACTTTTCCGTATGTTACAATATCAGCATTGACACCCAATATTTCTTGAGCACCTCCATTAGCTAATCTATACCCGGTCATGACCTCGTCAAATATTAATAAAATATCATTTTTATCACATAAAACTCTCAACCCTTCAATAAATCCATCTTTTGGAATTACACAACCCATGTTTCCAGCCACAGGCTCAATAATTATAGATGCTATTTCTCCACTATTATTTTTTATAAGTTTTTTAACATATTTTAAATCATTAAATGGAGCTATTAGGGTATCTTTTGCAGTACCTTGTGTTACTCCAGGACTGTTTGGAGTGCCAAATGTAACGACTCCGCTGCCAGCTTGAATTAAAAATGAATCCGAGTGACCATGATAACAACCTGAAAATTTGATTATTTTATCTTTTTTTGTAAATCCTCTAGCTAATCGAATAGCACTCATACATGCTTCTGTTCCAGAATTTACAAATCTTATTTTGTCCATACCATTTACCATTGACAATGCTAACTGTGCAAGTTCTGTTTCCATTGTAGTAGGCATTCCAAAAGAAGTGCCATTTTCCGCAGTTTTCAAAATAGCTTTAATAACATTATCATGAGCGTGACCCAGTATCATTGGCCCCCAAGATGAAATATAATCTATAAACTTATTACCATCCTCATCAAATACATAAGCTCCTTTTGCTTTGGATGCAAAAACTGGATTTCCCCCTACCGATTTGAATGCTCTAACCGGTGAATTAACTCCACCAGGAATATAATTTTTTGCAATTTTAAATAGTTCACTACTTCTTTTATAAATCATTTCTTATTTAAATTTTTAAGGTTTGCCCTATTTTAATATTGTTGTTTTTAATATTATTATTTTTAACAAGATCTGAAACCGAAATATTATATTTTTTTGAGATAGAGTATAAAGTATCCCCCTTTTTTACAACGTGAATTGATTCAGAAACATAATTGATCTTTGAAGACTGATTAGAAATTTGTTCTTCTTGATTTTTTGATAATTTCCTTTCTCTTGATTTATTTAATGGTTTTTTTGATCCATCTAATTTCCAAAGTTCATATCTCTCAATTATTGAAATTAATTTTTCAGGATATTTTGGATCTGTAGCATATCCTGCTTTACTCAACCCTTCTGCCCACTTTATATAGTTTTGTTTATTGTATTTAAATAAAAAATTATATCTATCTCTAGACTCTAAAAAAACAGAATGGTCTCTATAAGATTTTTCTGGATTTTTATATTTTCTAAAACATTCCCCCTTAGCATCATCATCATGATAAACTTTTTTTCCATTCCATCCTTTATGACATTTTATTCCAAAATGATTGTTAGATTTTAATGCTAGAACTCCTTTTCCTGAATCAGATTCTAAAATACCCTGAGCCATTGTTATACTAGCCGGTATTCCATATTTTTTCATTTCATTGATTGCAATTTTTGAATACGTATTAACATACCAATGAGTTCTTTCTTCATTTGACATAGAATTAAAAAATCTGTTAACAGCTTTATTGGAAATATTTTTAATTTTTTTGGGATTCTTATCAATGTAAGAAACCTTTTTAACTCCACAAGAACAAACAAGTAATAAAAGTATTATGTAGTAAAACTTATTGTTTCGCATTTTTTGTTTTTAAGTAGATTATTGAAACTCTCTATTGATTGTAATCCCCCAGTATTTATAATTAATATTCTTTTTCCAAATCTCCATTTCTTTTTTTTTATCGTATCAATTATTCTGAAAATCATTTTAGAATTATATATTGGATCTAATTTAATTTTGGTAATATTATAAAAGTTGTTAATAAAAGAAATTAATTCTTGATTAAATTTGGCATAGCCTCCAAAAACGTCATCTTCTATTAATTCCCAATTTTTTTTATTAACAAATTTAATAATATCATTTTTCAAATTACTATTATTTAATGAGGAAAATCCAATTACTAATTGTTTTTTAGAACTTGAATTTATTAATCCTGAAAAAGTTCCACCGCTTCCAACAGGAACACAAATTACATCAAAAAAAACTCTATCATCATCACTTAAAATTTCTTCACATCCCTTAATTCCTTTATCATTTGTTCCTCCTTCTGGAATGATTAATGAATTCATGTATGTCTTCTTTAATTTTTTAATGTAAACTTTGTTATTTCTTAATCTATACTCATTTCTATCTACAAACTTTAATTTCATTCCATTTTCAATGCATCTTTTTAGAGTTGGATTAAGTTCAAGATTTTTTAATTCTTCTCCTCTTACTATTCCAACAGTATTTAAATTTTCATACTTTCCAATGTACGATAGGGCTAATAAATGATTTGAATAAGCTCCGCCAAAAGAAATAAGTTGTTTTTTTTTATCAATTGATTGAATATTATATTTTAATTTTCTAAACTTATTCCCAGAAATTACAGGATGAATTAGATCCTCCCTCTTCATATAAAGCTCAAAATCTTTTTCATTAATAAAAGGAATAATTAATTTTTGATTTTTAGTTTGAATGTTTTTAAAAAAAGACATTTAATATTAAAAAAACTTAAAGTGATAAATTTAAGTATTAACCGGCATAATTTTTGAAATAAATTTTAAAATATTTATCATGAAAAATATTGTTTTAAAATCTGTCATAATTTTAATTTTCATTAGTCTTTTAAGTTGTGGAACAATAAGAGTATCGTCTGACTATGACTCTGAAGCCGATTTTTCTAATTACAAAACTTTCGCATTTTACAAATCTGGAATAGATAATGTTGAAATTTCAGACATTGATAAAAAAAGAATTTTAAAATCTATTCAAAACACTTTATTTAATAAAGGTTTAACTATTGACGAAAACCCTGATATACTGATTAACATTGCAACTAAATCAGTTGAAAACATATATATTGATAATAATTTTTACAGCCCATATTACATAGGTTGGTATCCCCACTATGGTAGAAGTTATAATAGAGTAGCTTATTCTTCATCTGAAGGGGTTTTGTATATAGATGTTATTGATACAAATTCAAAACAACTTATATGGCAAGGAAAAGGAATTGGAGCATTGTCATCAAACAAATCAAACAGAGATGAATTGCTTAATAATCTTGTGACAAAAATATTAGATGTTTATCCTCCAGAAAAAGAAACTAAATAATTTTTAATGCTTCCTCAAGAAGTTTACTTAAAGAATTTAACTTATTTCCTGTTGCATTAGCAAAAAATGCTTGCCCACCACCAGATCCGTTAATATATATAGATAGCTTCTTTACAATATTATTGGCATTAAGCTTATCATTAACCAAACTTTTAGAAATGTAACATGTTAAATATGAATTACCTTCACTTTTAGATACAAGGACAAGAAAAAGTTTATCAAAATTTTTAGCTGCCCTAAAAGCTAGACTTTTTAACATATCTGGATCACAATCTAGTTCCATACAACCTACAGTGATATTATTTTTTTTAAATGAATTTGATGAAAATATACTTAAATAATGTTCTAGTAATTTTTTATTTAGCCTTTCTAATTTTTTATTCAAAAGGTTGTTTTGAGTTTTAATTTTATGTAATGCTGAAACCAAATCTTTATCATTATTTAATAAAGATGATATCTCATTTAATGAATCCAACTTGTCGTTAACATATTTTTTTGCTTCTCTACCGCTTATAGCTTCTATTCTTCTTATTCCGCTTGAAATTGAAGATTCTGATTTTATTATAAAATTTTTAATAAGACCAGTATTTGAAACATGAGTTCCTCCACATAACTCGTATGATGAACCAAATTTAACTGACCTTACCTTTTCACCATATTTTTCTCCAAATAAAGCTATGACTCCATCATTTATACAATCTTGGTAATTAGCCTCTCTATTTTCTTCAAGAGTTAATTGTTCATCAATTTTTTTATTTACAAAACTTTGGATTTCTAAAATTTGATTATCATTTATTTTATCAAAATGAGAAAAATCAAATCTTAAATATTTATCTGAAACCATTGAACCTTTTTGTTGAACATGAACTCCAAGAATTGATCTTAATGCTTGATGAAGTAAATGAGTTGATGTATGGTTACAAGAAATTTCAAATCTTTTTTCTTTATCAATTTGAATATCATAAACTAAACTTAGATCATTAGGCAAATGAAAACATTCATGTATTATTGAATCATTTTCTTTAAATGTGTTTAGTATTTCGATTTTTTCACCATCTTTATTAGTTAAATAACCTTTATCTCCTAACTGTCCTCCACCCTCAGGATAAAAAGGAGTTGATTCAAAAACTAAGTGATATCTAATTTCTCCTTTTTTATTAATAGACTTTCTATACCTCAATATTTTTGTTTTAACTGAAGATTTATCATATCCAATAAATTCAGTATTAATTGAATTTGATATCTGCACCCATTCTTCGTTTGAAGTTGAAATTGCAGTTTTTGATCTATTTTTTTGTGCATTTAATAAGTTGATGTATTCCTCTTCATCATAATTAAGATTGTTCTCTCTCAAAATTAAAGCTGTCAAATCTACAGGAAATCCAAACGTGTCGTATAATTCAAAAACATCTGATCCAGAGATTGTTTTAGATGAGTTTTTGGAAATTATATCATCTAACTTAATAATTCCTTTTTCTAAAGTTCTTAAAAATGAACTTTCTTCACTTTCAATAACATTTTCAATAATTTGAAGTTGAGCTTTAACCTCAGGGAAAACCGAGCTATATTGTTTAGAAAAAGTCTGAACTAGTTTAAAAATAAATGGAGTTTTTAAATTCAAAAATGTGTAACCATACCTTACAGCTCTTCTTAAAATTCTTCTAATTACATAACCTGCGCCATTATTTGACGGAAGTTGGCCATCACTTATAGAAAATACTACAGCTCTTAAATGATCAACAATAACTCTAAACGCAACATCAATTTCTTTTCGCTGTCCATATTTAAAATTACTTATGGATTCCAGTTGATTAATAATAGGAATAAAAATATCCGTTTCGTAGTTTGATTTAACATTTTGAAGAACCATACATAATCTTTCAAACCCCATTCCAGTGTCAACGTGTTTGTTTGGGAGACTTTCTAATGTTCCTTTTTTGTTTCTGTTAAATTGAATAAAAACTAAATTCCATATTTCAATAACTTCAGGATGATCTTTATTGACCAAGTTTATCCCAGAAATTTTTAATTTTTCTTCTTTTGACCTAATATCAACATGGATTTCTGAACATGGGCCGCATGGGCCAAAATCACCCATTTCCCAAAAATTATCCTTTTTATTACCCAAAATAATTTTTGATTTATCAACTATTTTAGACCATATTTCAAATGCTTCTTGGTCTAGTTCTGTTTTATCATCTTTTGAACCTTCAAAAACAGTAACATACAAAGAGTCCTTATCTATTTTGTAAACTTCAGTCAAAAGTTCCCATGCCCATTCTATAGCCTCTTTTTTAAAATAATCACCAAAACTCCAATTTCCTAACATTTCAAACATAGTGTGATGATAAGTATCCAAACCAACTTCTTCCAAATCATTATGCTTTCCTGATACTCTTAAACATTTTTGAGTATCTGCAATTCTAGGAATTTGAATTGGAAGGTTTCCTAAAAAATAATCCTTAAATTGATTCATTCCCGCATTAGTAAACATTAGAGTTGGGTCATTTTTAACAACCATAGATGCAGAATTTACTATTTTGTGATTTTTATTCTTAAAAAAATTAAGAAATGTAGATCTTACTTTACTGGACTTCATTAAATATAGATTTGCAAGTTTATCATTAAAATAAACTATTTTATATCTTTACTAATTATTTTTAGTTTAAAACTTAGGTAAAAATACTATAATTTAATCAATGTTTAAGACCAAGTATTATTACGATTCAAAAACGTTATCATATAGAAAGATAAAAGTCAGCAAAGGAGTTCACTTTAGAAACATTTTGGCTTTTATTGTAGCTTCGGTTTTTTTTGGGGTTTTAACACTGTTTTTACTATTACAATCTCCTATTTTAAATACACCAACTGAACTTTCACAAGCCAGGGAAATTTCCAATTATAAATTTCAATTTGAACTCATAAACAAAAAACTTGATCAATTAAATTTAGTTCTTGAAGAAATTGAACAAAGAGACAACAATATTTACAGAGTATTGTTTGAAACAAATCCTATACCAAGTGAGGTAAGAAAAGCTGGTTTTGGTGGTGTTAACAGATACAAAAACCTTGAAGGATTCGATAACTCAAAGTTAATTACTGAAACAACTAATAGAATTGAAATTCTAACAAAACAAATAGTTATTCAATCCAAATCATTAGATGAAATAGAAAGATTAGCAATTGAAAAAGAAAAACTTTTATCTGCAATTCCTTCAATTCAACCAATCAAAAGAGGAGATCTTACTCGAATGGCTTCTGGCTACGGATACAGAACTGACCCATTTAATAAAACTAGAAAAATGCATTACGGAATGGATTTTACAGCTCCAAGAAATACACCTGTTTATGCAGCTAGTGATGGAATGGTAATTAGAGCTGACTCAAGATCTACAGGATATGGTAAACATATAAGAATTGATCATGGATTTGGATATATGACATTATATGCTCATTTAGATAAATATAATGTCATCAGAAATCAAAAGGTAAAAAAAGGAGATATTATTGGATATGTTGGAAATACAGGAAGATCACAAGCCCCTCACCTACATTATGAAGTTTGGAAGGATAAAAAAAGAGTTAATCCTATCAATTATTATTTAGGAAACTTAAGCCCTGAAGAATTTGATGATTTAATAAAATTGGCAAATCAAGAAAATCAATCTTTAGACTAATGCATTTAGATCTTCCACCAAAACTATACTACAGTATAGGTGAAGTTTCTAAAGCGTTTAAAGTAAATGCTTCCTTAATTAGATTTTGGGAAAAAGAATTTACAGATTTAAACCCAAAAAAAAATAATAAAGGAACACGAAGATATTCATCAGTTGATATTGAAAAACTTCAAATTATACATCACTTAGTTAAAGAAAAAGGATACACTTTAGATGGAGCTAAGGAACAAATAAAAGTTTTAAATAAAAACTTTGAAATAATAAAAAAGCTTGAAAAAATTAAATCTACCCTAATTAACATTAAAAAGGAACTTTAATTTATTTTTTTCTAAAAAAGATTCTTATAGGCACTCCATTAAAATCATATATATCTCTTATCTTATTTTCAATAAATCTTTTGTAGGGATCTTTTATATATTGAGGGAGATTACAAAAAAAAGCAAACTGAGGAAATAATGAAGGCAGCTGGGTACAAAATTTAATTTTGACATATTTTCCTTTGTATGCTGGAGGTGGATTATTTTGAATAATTGGCAACATAGATTCGTTAAATTTTCTAGTTACAATTTTTTTAGATCTGTTTTTATAAACAGTCATAGCTGAATCAATAGCCTTAAATATTCTTTGTTTAGTAATACTGGAAATAAAAACAATTGGAACATCTGTAAACGGCTCTATTTCCTTTCTAATTTCTTGTTCAATAATTTTAATTGTATTGGTTTTTTTATCAACCAAATCCCATTTATTTACTAGAATTACTATTCCTTTATTATTTCTTGCAGCCAACCAAAAAATATTTTTTACTTGAGAATCGAAAGAACGTGACGCATCAAATATTATTAAACAAACATCAGAGTTTTCAATCGTTCTTATTGATCTAACAACTGAATAAAACTCAACATCATCATTGATTTTTGATTTTTTTCTAATTCCAGCTGTATCAATTAATTTAAAATCGAATCCAAATCTTTTGAAATGAGTATCAATACTATCTCTAGTCGTTCCAGCTAAATCTTTAACAACATATCTTTCTTCACCCAGTAAAGCATTTATAAATGAAGATTTTCCTGCATTTGGTCTTCCAACAACAGCAAAACAAGGAATTTCATCTTTTTCTACTAAGGAATTGATAGGCATAAAGTTAACGAGACAATCTAACAATTCTCCTGTACCAGAGCCATTAATAGCACTGAAGTTAAAAACAAACTCAAATCCAAGCGAATAAAATTCATTGGATTCTAATTGTCTTTTGGAATTATCAACTTTATTAACTGCTAGTATAACTTTTTTATTAGATTTGTGAAGAAGTTTTGAAATTTCATAATCCATTGAGTTAATTCCACTTTCAACATCAACTAAAAAAATAATTATATCGGATTCTTCAATAGCAATCAACACTTGAGAATTGATTTCTTTTTCAAAGTTATCTTCTCCACCAAGCATGAATCCTCCAGTATCTATTACTGTAAATTCTTTTCCGTTCCAAAATGAATAACCGTAATGGCGATCTCTAGTGACTCCACTTTGAGAATCAACAATAGCATCTCTTTTTTGAATTAATCTGTTAAAGAAAGTTGATTTACCAACATTTGGTCTTCCAACTATGGCAACTATTGATCCCATTTTGTTTTTTAAAGGATTACAAAACTAATCTTTTATTTCAACAATAAATCAATTGTTTAGGTAACCAAACTTTTTAAGTTTGTTTTCGTCTGATCTCCAATTTTTATTGACTTTTACATTTAAATCAATATATATATGTTTTTTAAAGAATTCTTCCAATTCTAGCCTTGAATCTGTACCTAATTTTTTTATAGCTGCTCCTTTATGACCAATTAGTATTCCTTTTTGTGATGGTCTTTCAACAAAAATTAATGAGCGGATTCTTATAATATTATCTTCTTCTTTGAACTCTTCAGTAACTATTTCAACAGAATAAGGAATTTCTTTGCTATAATTTACTAATATTTTTTCTCTAATAATTTCATTCACAAAAAATCTTTCATTTTTATCTGTTAATTGATCTTTTGGAAAAAAAGGAGGGTGATTAGGGCTTAGTTCAACTAACCTCTCTAATAATTTATCAATGTTAAAAGATTCCTTTACAGAAATTGGCCATATTTCAGCATTAGGCAACTTTTTAGTCCAAAAAGAAATTTCATCATCTAATTTTTCTTGGTTAATTAAATCAATTTTATTAATAACCAAAATTAAAGGAGTTTTAATATTTTCAATTTTTGAAAAAAATTTTTCATCTTTAAGAATATGGTCTTTATGTTCTACTACATATAATAGGATATCAGCATCCTCTGTTGTTTGAGAAACTGAACCCATCATAAGTTCATGTAACTTATGTAAAGGTTTAATTATTCCAGGAGTATCAGAAATTACTAATTGATAATTTTTATTATTTAAAATAGCTAATATTCTATGTCTAGTAGTCTGAGCTTTTGAAGTAATTATTGAAAGTTTGTGTCCAATTAAGGAATTAGTTAATGAAGATTTTCCAACGTTAGGATTGCCAATAATATTTACAAAACTTGATTTATGCATACAAATGCAAAGTTAGTGTTGATAATTTACTTTATGGCAATTTTTAGTTAATTTATAAAAAAGTAATGTTTTTTAGAGTAAATATTCAATTATTAATATCAATTAATGCGCATATTTAAAATATGAGGTTATTTTATATAAAAAATATGTTTAAAAATTAAAAAAAAAAAATTAATTATGGTACTTATTTTTGAAAAACACCTATACAATACTTAAACATTTTATAGTTTAAAACTCAACATTATTAAAATAAAAAAGTTATGTCTGATTACAGATTGTTTTATCTCACTAAACAATTTTATAAAATAGTTGTAAAGGTTTTATCAGAAAAACATATGGATATAAGGTATATTTTTAAATGTGTGTAAATTGAGATTCAAAATCTATTATTCACTCATACAAAACAACATCAAAACCGAAGAAAAATATTAAAATTAAATTATAGATGGCAGAAAAGATTCATATTGGAAACTTAGAATCATTTGATGATGTAAAAAAAGTTGAAGGAAAACAAATCAAAATTAATAACGAAAATTTTTATAAAATATCCAACGTAGACAGAATGCGTCCATTTTTTATGAGTATAGTTAGTAACTCAAATCATTGGATGTTTATTTCTAGCACAGGAAGTCTTACAGCTGGAAGAAAAAATAGTGAATATGCACTATTTCCATATTATACGGACGATAAAATTACTGAATCCAACGAAACAACAGGAAGTAAGACAATTCTGATTGTTAAAATAAATGAGAAAAGATTTCTCTGGGAACCCTTTTCTGAAAGATATGCTAGAATCTACAAAACTGAAAGAAATATTTACAAAAACACAATTGGTAATAAAGTAATTTTTCAAGAAATAAATCATGACTTAAATGTAGAATTTAGCTATCAATGGAATTCTAGTAATAAATATGGGTTTGTTAGAAAATCTATAATAAAAAATGTTTCAAGCAATAGTGTAGAAATTGATATTCTAGATGGAATTCAAAACATCTTACCATACGGAGTTGGAGAAGGTCTTCAAAATGCTCAAAGCAATCTTGTTGATGCTTACAAAAAATGCGAATTGGAACAAAAAAGCAAATTAGGTATTTATTCACTTAGTGCAATCATTGTTGATAAAGCAGAGCCTAGCGAAGCTTTAAAAGCAAATACTGCTTGGTCTTGTGACTTAAAAAATGCAAAATATCTTTTGTCCTCTTTGCAAATAGATAATTTTAGAAAGGGAATTAATCTTGTCAATGAAACGGAAATTAAAGCTGAAAAAGGAGCTTATTTTGTTAACCAGTCAATAAAACTTGAGGACAAATCCAGTGAAGAATGGATGATTGTTTGTAACGTCAACCAAACTATTTCTGATGTAGTAAGATTAAAAGAAGCTATAATTCACGACAAAGAATTAAAACAAAAAGTTTCAGATGATGTAATACTTGGATCATCAAACTTAAGAGAATTAGTAGGTAATGCTGACGGATTACAGTTAACAAATGACAAACTCAGGATGATTAGACATTTTTCAAATACAATGTTTAACATCATGAGAGGAGGTATTTTTGATGATAATTACCAAATTGAAAAAAATGATTTTGTTCCTTACATTAAAAAAGCGAACATTTTAATTTATCAATCATTCTCTGATACTTTGGGTAATCTTCCAGAAACATTTACTCTTCATGAACTAAAATCAATTTCTGTAAATATATCTAACCATGATTTTAAGAGGTTATGTACTGAGTATCTTCCTTTAAAATTTAGTAGAAGACACGGAGATCCAAGTAGACCTTGGAATAAATTCTCTATCAACACAAGAAGCGAAGTAGATGGATCAAAAATCCTAGATTATCAAGGGAACTGGAGAGATATTTTCCAAAACTGGGAGGCTTTAGCTTACTCCTATCCTCAATTTATAGAGGGTATGATTCATAAATTTTTAAATTCATCAACTTTTGATGGATACAACCCATACAGAGTTACTAAGGATGGTTTTGATTGGGAAACTATTGAACCTGATAATCCTTGGTCATATATTGGTTATTGGGGCGATCACCAAATAATTTATTTATTAAAATTTTTAGAATTTATTGAAGATCATTTTCCTGGAAAACTATATAAATATTTCTCAAAAAGTTTATTTGTGTATGCGAACGTTCCTTACAAAATAAAATCGTATGAGGATATTTTAAAGGACTCTAAAAACACTATCGATTACGATCACGAAAATGAAATAATCATTGAAAAACGAAGAAAAGAAATTGGAATTGATGGATCATTATTATACAATAATAAATCTGAAATACACAGAGTAAATTTCATTGAAAAAATATTAGCTACTCTACTTGCTAAAGTTTCAAATTTTGTTCCTGAGGGTGGAATTTGGATGAACACACAAAGACCTGAATGGAACGATGCCAACAATGCTTTGGTAGGAAATGGAATTTCCATGGTCACCCTATATTACTTAAGAAGATTTGTAAATTTCTTTAATTCAGTCTTGGAAAATACTGAATACATTTCAGTTGAAATATCATCAGAATTATTTAAGTTTTTCAATGATATTTACAATAGTTTAAATGATAATAAAACCGTTTTAAACTCATCTGTTTCCGATCAAGATAGAAAAAAAATAGTTGATTTACTTGGTAAAGCAGGCTCTAATTATAGAAACATAATTTACGACAATAGTTTCTCCGGATTAAAATCTGCTATTGGCATAAAAGAAATTAAGGACTTAACCAAACTCCTTCTAAAGTACATTGACCATTCAATTAACTCAAATAAAAGAAAAGATAAACTCTATCATGCATATAATCTGTTAACTATTGAAAAAGATAAACTATCAGTTTCTTATTTACCTGAAATGCTTGAAGGACAAGTTGCTGTTTTAAGTTCTGGTTATTTAAATTCAAAAGAGAATTTAGAAGTACTTGATGCTTTAAAAGCTAGTAAGTTGTTCAGAGACGACCAGTACAGCTATATACTATACCCTGATAAAGATTTAGGTCTGTTTTTGGATAAAAACAATATTCCAAATTCAAAAATAAATGAATCTAATCTACTAAAACAGCTATTAAAAGATGGAAATCAACAAATAGTTTCAAAAGATTGTATGGGAGATTACCATTTTAATTGTGATTTTAACAATGCGAATGGGTTGATTGATGAATTAAATTCTCTTCCTGACAAATACTCTGATTTAGTTGGAAAAGATTATAACACTGTTCTTCAAATATTTGAAGATGTGTTTAATCATAAAGAATTTACAGGAAGATCCGGAACATTTTTTGGTTACGAAGGCCTAGGGTCAATATATTGGCACATGGTTTCTAAACTTTCTTTAGCTGTTTTAGAGACTACAAAAAAAGCAATCGATGAAGATGATCAAGCTATCATTGGAAAATTCTTTGATCATTATTTTGAAATACTTGAAGGAATTGGAGTCAATAAATCTCCAATGCTTTATGGAGCATTTCCTACAGACCCATATTCACATACTCCTGCTGGAAAAGGTGCTCAACAACCTGGAATGACTGGCCAAGTTAAAGAAGATATAATTTCAAGATTTGGAGAACTTGGTGTTGAAGTTAAAAATGGTGTTATAAGCTTTAACCCTGAGATGCTAAGAAATGAAGAGTTTTTGAAAGAAAATGAAACTTTCAAATATGTGAACCTTTCAAAAGAAAAATGTCTTCTTGATGTTGAAAAAGGGTCTTTATGTTTTACATACTGTCAAGTCCCAATTATTTATTCAAAATCATCAGAAAATAAAATTAAAGTTGATTTCATAAATGGAAAATCTGTTAGTATTCAGGGTAACGAATTAGATACTGAATCTAGCAAATCATTATTCAACAGAGAAAACATAATTAAACAAATAAACGTAAGTGTTGTAAAATGAATATGATATATATAAATAACTCAAAACTTAACGATTTAATCAGAATCTCACTGCTTACCATGTTGGTTAGTAGCTTATTTATATCATGTGAATTTTCAGAAAATAAAATGAAAGAGAAAAAAGAAATTACAGCTCAAGAAATTTTAAATGATCCAAGTTATTTAGCTATTTCTTATGGTGGATATAGACATAGAACTAGAGATATTCAGCCTACTATGGATGAATTAAAAGATGAT
The DNA here is from genome assembly GCA_016780345.1 of Flavobacteriaceae bacterium. Classification (GTDB taxonomy): domain Bacteria; phylum Bacteroidota; class Bacteroidia; order Flavobacteriales; family Flavobacteriaceae; genus MAG-121220-bin8. Next base: position 56,961 of record JADHLZ010000005.1, read on the forward strand.
TTAAAAATACTTTCATCTTTAGGAATTAAAATTTTAAGGACCTATAATTTACAACTTCCGCAAGCACCTAATATAATAAAAGCAATTAAAGAAATTAAAGAATCAGATCCTGACTTTGAAATGTATGTTATGCTTGGAGCTTGGATTGACTGTGAAAATGCTTGGACTGACAGCCCAAATCATGAAAAAGAGGATGAATCTGCCAATGCAATAGAAATTCAAAAGGCAATAAATCTTGCAAATATGTATCCTGAAATAGTTAAAATCATAGCTGTAGGAAATGAGGCAATGGTTAATTGGGCATGGAGTTACTATGTTAAACCAGGTGTAATTTTAAAATGGGTTAATCATTTACAAGATTTAAAGAAGCAGAAAAAATTACCAGAAAATTTATGGATTACAAGTTCTGATAATTTTGCGTCATGGGGAGGTGGTGATGAATCGTACCACACAAGCGATTTAAACTCATTGATTAAGTCAGTAGATTTTATATCCATGCATACTTATGCATTTCACGATACTCATTATAATCCCTCTTTTTGGAATTTTAACAAAGATTTAAAAAATGAGTTTTCAGATTTAGAAATAATAAATAAATCAATGGAAAATGTTCAACAGTATACTATTTCACAATACAACAGTGTAAAAGATTATCTAAAGAAAATTGGAGTTGAAAAAGAAGTTCACATTGGTGAATTAGGCTGGTCAACCGTTTCAAATGAACTATATGGTGATAAGGGAACACATGCTGCAGATGAATATAAACAAGCTCTATTCTTTGATAAAATAAGAGAATGGACTACTAAAGAAAAAATTAGCTGCTTTTATTTTGAGGCATTTGATGAACCATGGAAAGATGCTCAAAATATTAATGGTTCAGAAAACCACTTTGGATTATTTACTGTTGATGGTAAAGCAAAATTTGCGTTGTGGAAAAATGTTGATGAAGGGAACTTTAAAGGACTTACAAGAAATGGAAATTCTATAATCAAAACATTTGATGGAAATAGTGAAATTTTATTCAATAGTATTCTAACTCCACCTTTAATCGATTAAATTATGAAATTAAAATATTCTCTTATCTTAATTCTTTTAATTTCGATACTAAGTTGGAATTTTTACTATTGTTGTGAAGAAAATAATGTAGAAATTGAAGAAAGGAATTTTTTAGTTAATAATCAAAGATATTTCATTAAAGGAGTTTGCTACGACCCTGTTCCATTAGGTTCTAAAAAAAGAAGTTTCGACAAAATTGATGAAGATTTGAAGTTAATGGTTGAAGCTGGGATTAACACTATAAGAGTGTATTCACCAATTGATGATATCTCAATTCTTAATAAAATTGATAATGCTGGTCTTAAAATAATAATGGGATTTGGATATAATCAAGAAGGTTATTACGATATTCTTTCAGGATCCTTTGAAAACTACATTAAAAAGTATAAAAACCATAATGCTATATTGTTTTGGGAGCTTGGTAATGAATATAATTATCATTCAGAATGGTTTGAAGGAGATATTAATAATTGGTACGAAGAATTAAATGAAGCTGCGTATAAAATAAAACAAGTAGATAGTTCCAGACCAGTAACCACTGCTCATGGTGAAATTCCAGAAAAAATTCTTATTGAAAAACTTAATAATATTGACGCATGGGGAATTAATGTTTATAGATGGGATGACCCAAGTGATTTGCTTCAGGATTGGGTAAAAATTAGTAAAAAACCATTATACCTTTCTGAAGCGGGAAGTGATAGTTACATGACCATTGAAAATTATGGTTATTCAAAAGGGGAAAACCAACTTGCTCAGGCCGAAGCAAACGCAAAAATTTTAGATGCTGTATTTAATAATTCAGATAAAGTTTCAGGTGTTTTAATATTTCAATTTGTGGATGGATTATGGAAAGCTGGAAATCCTTACAAACAAGACATTGGTGGATGGGCTCCAAATAGCATTGGAGTTCCATATGATGGAGCTCCCAACGAGGAATTCTGGGGCATTGTAGATATTGAAAGAAATAAAAAGAAAACTTTTGAAGTGATTAAAAACAAGTACAACAACAATTAAATCAACATGAACGACCTTTTTAAATCTGTAATAATTACTCTAGCATTTTGTTCGTGCCAAAATAATTCTGAAATGGAAATTAAAATTTTTGAAACATCTAGAAATGGAAATAAATTAAAAGAATTAAAAGAATTTAATATCTCAGAAAAAATCTCTGAAATTAATTTAAAAACTTATAAAAAATATCAGACTATTACAGGTTTTGGTGGGGCATTCACGGAATCATCTGCTTATTTACTAAATCAAATGAGTAAAGAAAAAAGAAAAGAAATTTTAAATGCCTATTTTTCCGAGAAAGGTTCAAATTATTCTCTTACTAGAACTCACATGAATTCATGTGATTTTTCCATTTCAAATTATTCTTATAGCCCCGTTGAAGGGGATATAAATCTTGAACATTTTTCAGTTAAAGAAGACATGGATGATATAATTCCCATGATAAAAGAAGCTATGGAAGTCTCTCAAGATGGATTTAAAATTTTTGCTTCTCCTTGGACAGCAGCTCCATGGATGAAAGACAATAATGAATGGAAAGGAGGAAAATTACTGCCAAAATACTACGATACTTGGGCCCTGTTTTTCTCAAAATATGTTGATGCTTACAAGGAACAAGGTATAAACATATGGGGTTTTACAGTTGAAAATGAACCTCACGGAAATAATTCAAGCTGGGAGAGCATGCATTATACACCTGAAGAAATGACACATTTTGTAAAAGAATACTTAGGACCTCAACTGGAAAAAGACGGTAAAGGAGATCTCGTAATTCTTGGTTACGACCAAAATAGAGCAGATCTAAAAAAATGGGTTGACTCAATGTTTGAAAACGAAGAATCATCTAAATATTTTGATGGAACTGCTGTTCATTGGTACGATAGTACATATGAATTTTATCCTGACGAACTTCAATATGCTCATAACAAAGCACCAAATAAATATTTAATTCAAACTGAAGCATGTGTTGATTCAGAAATTCCTCATTGGAATGATGATGATTGGTATTTTAGAAAAGAGGCAACTGATTGGGGATACGATTGGAGAGAAGATGAAAAAAAATATTTACATCCAAAATATGCACCGTTCAACAGATACTCAAGAGATATAATCGGATCTTTAAATAACTGGGTTGATGGATGGGTAGACTGGAATATGGTATTAGATACGCAAGGAGGTCCAAATTGGGCTAATAATTGGTGCGTAGCTCCAATTATCGTTGATCCTACAATTGATGAAATATACTACACCCCACTTTATTATGTGATGACCCATTTTAGCAAGTACATAAGACCTGGTGCAGAAGTTATCGAAGCAGAAAATTCCGATCCGGAATTAATGGTTACTGCAGCACTCAATCCTGATAAAAGTATTGCTATTGTTTTATTTAATGAAGGTTTTGAAGAAAAAAGCTTCAATCTAAATTTAAATGGATTTTCTAAATCTGTATCTATTAGTCCTCAAGCAATTCAAACCATAACATTAGAAAACTAAAACTATGGAAAATAATTCTTTAAAAAGTTTGGAAGGAATGGGCCAAAAGATAGCTTTTGGATTTGGAATGTTAGCGAATCAAATGTTTCCTGCAGCTTTAGGAGTTTTTATTATTGTTCTAGTTCAGGATTTAGGTTTCGCTGCACTTTTATGGGGAATAATACAATTTGCACCAAGAATTTTTGATGCTATAACAGACCCTCTAATGGGATTTATTTCGGACAATACTAAGTCTAGGTGGGGAAGAAGAAGACAGTACGTTTTTATTGGTGGAATTTTAATGGGGTTAGCTTACATAGCTATGTGGCAATTACATAAAGATGATGGTATTGTTTACAATTTTATTTACTTCTTTTCTTGGTCATTAGTCTTCTATTTAGGATTAACCATTTTTAGCGTTCCATATGTAGCAATGGGCTATGAAATAAGTGATGATTTTCACGAGCGAACTCAAATTATGGCTATAGCTCAATTTATTGGTCAATGGGCATGGGTAATTGCTCCTTGGTTTTGGGTTGTTTTATATGATCCAACATGGTTTCCTGAAGGGGCTGGTCAAGGCGTAAGAGATTTGTCTATTTGGGTGGCAATCCCATGTACTATTTTTGCAATTATACCTGCAATATTTATAAAAAGTGAATCGACTCTAAATAGAAAAGATTTTTTACCTGTAAATGCAGGTTATATTAGAAAAAGTATTAAAGGAATCTTTATTTCAGCTTTTGAAGCTTTCAAAATAAAGCAATTTAAAAAAATTGCATTTGCAACATTTTTAATTTTTAACTCATTCCAAGTTATTGCTGCATTTACGTTTTTAATAATAGTCCACTACTTATTCAAAAGTGATCCTGCAAGTGCTGGAAGCTGGCCTGCCTTACATGGTTCTGTTGGAGCTCTAATTACTTCATTTTTAGTTATTCCACTAATTACTTTAATTTCTAAAAAAATTGGAAAAAAGAAAGCATTTATTTTATCACAATTAATTTCAATTATTGGATATATTTTGTTTTGGTTTCTATTTATTCCTGGTAAACCTTATATGTTTTTATTTGCACTACCGTTTCATTCGTTTGGTATAGGTAGTTTATTTACGATAATGATGTCCATGACTGCGGATGTATGTGATTTAGATGAACTTGAAAATGGAACGCGAAGAGAAGGTGTTCTTGGGGCTGTGTACTGGTGGATGGTAAAACTTGGTTTTGGTGTAGCCGCCCTATTCAGTGGATTCATCCTGTGGTTAGTAGGATTTGACCCAAATCAAGTCAAAGAAACTGCTCTTACAGGAATGAGGTTGTTTTATACATTTCTTCCAATAACTGGTGTGATTCTGGCAATATTAATAATGAAAGATTATGATATTAGTGAGGAAAGAGCAAATGAGATTAAAGAACAATTGAAGTTAAAAAAGAACAATAAATAAAATATGTCTTACAGAAAGGAAAAGTTACATTCATTAACAGGAATTGATTTAAATACTGTCTCTGAATCAGAATTAAAAAAGCTTTGTAATAAATTTTTAAAACAAGGAATTCATGGATTGTGTTTTAGTGCTTATGATGAAGGACAAGAACCAGGTGATAATATTTCCGACAAGCAAATTTTAAGAAAATTAAATATTATCAAACCTTATATTAAATGGATTAGAACATTTTCTTGTATGGAGGGAAATGAAAGAATTCCAATTCTTGCTAAACAATTAGGTTTAAAAACACTCGTTGGTGCTTGGCTCAGTGATAATGAGCTAAAAAATGAAAAAGAAATCAATGGATTAATTTCTTTATGTAAATCTGGATATGTTGATGTTGCAGGAGTTGGAAATGAAGTTTTATATAGAAAAGAAATGTCTGAAACTGAACTTATCGACTACATTAATTTAGTCAAAAAAGAAATCGGAAATATTCCTGTTGGTTATGTTGATGCTTATTATGAATTTTCTTCAAGACCTGATCTTTCAGATTCTTGTGATGTTATCTTAGCTAATTGCTATCCTTATTGGGAAGGATGCAGCTTAGAATACTCCTTAATGTATATGAAACAAATGTATTTTGAGGCTAAGTCAGCTGGAAAAGGAAAAAAAGTAATCATTACTGAAACTGGTTGGCCAAGCCAAGGTGCTAGTTTAAGAGGAGCTCACCCTTCAAAGGAGAATGCTCTAAAATACTTTGTAAATGCACAAAACTGGTCATTTGAAGATGACATTGAAATGTTTTATTTTTCTGCTTTTGATGAATCTTGGAAAGTTGGTGTTGAAGGAGATGTAGGAGCATACTGGGGATTATGGGATAAAGATGAAAAATTAAAATTTTAATATTGGATTACTCTAAAGCACTTAATATAGATCTTGGTAAAGCAATTTGCTACTCTGGATATAGAAAAGGTCAAACACCCGGAGAAATTTTTCCAACTTACAATCAGGTAAAAGAAGATCTTTTAATTATTAGTAAAACATGGAAATACATTAGATTGTATAGTTGTGATTTTCATTCTAAAACTGTTTTAGAGGTCATAAAAAATGAAAAACTTTCCCTAAGAGTCATGCTTGGTTGCTATATTGAAGCAGAAATTAATAATTACTCTTGTCCATGGGGAGGTGAATATTCTGACGAACAATTAGAAATTAATAAAAAAAGAAATCTTCAAAGAATAGATTTGTTAGCAAAATTCGGTAATGAATACACTGACATTATTTTTTCTCTTTCTATTGGAAATGAAGCTTGTGTTAGTTGGACTGATCATATGGTTCCTGTTGAAAGCGTTGTCAAGTATGCAAAAATTATCAAAAATAAAGCCAATCAACCTGTAACCTTCTGTGAAAATTACGTTACATGGGTTAAAAAATTAGAAAAACTAGTAGAAGTAATTGATTTTATTTCTATTCATAGCTATCCTCAATGGGAAAATGTGTATATAAACAATGCCTTAAATTATACAATTGACAATTTTAATTTGGTTCGTTCTAAATACCCTGATAAATTAATTGTCATAACTGAAGCAGGTTGGACTACTTCAACCAATGATAAAGAAATTAAAAAACACAATACAAGCGAGCATTTTCAAAAAGTATATTATAAACAATTGTCCAAGTGGAGTGAAGATGAAAAGGTTCTAACTTTTATATTTGAAGCATTTGACGAACCCTGGAAAGGATCAAATGACCCATTTGAGCCTGAAAAACATTGGGGTTTATTTTATGAAAACAGAACTCCTAAAATTGTAATGAATAAAGAATTATATAAAAAGTAATTATAGATATTTCTTCTCAATAAAATTAATTTATTATATATTTGGGATTCAAAATCGCGGGATAGAGCAGTAGGTAGCTCGTCGGGCTCATAACCCGAAGGTCACAGGTTCGAGTCCTGTTCCCGCTACTAAACAAGACGGATCGGTATTTCTACCGGTCCGTTTTTCATTTATACCCCCGTCATCCCCTGTAAATGAATGGATTAACCTAAAAATCGGGTTGAGATCGGAGGTTCGATATTTGAATGAAGTTGTCTACTAAAACAATAAAATGGTTAAAATATTAAAAAGTTTAATTTTTTTTATATTTAAGTATGTCAAAAAAAATTTTTTATCCTCTTTTTTTGTTAGTGATTCCTTTAATTGGAATGGTTATCAATGATGAAATTAACTGGAGTGCATTTGATTTCATTATTATGGGCTCTTTACTAATTTCTCTCAGTTTTGGAATTAATTTTGTGAGT
>JADHLZ010000006.1 GCA_016780345.1 Flavobacteriaceae bacterium
ATGTTTAAACTTACTGATCCATTTAGTCCTGCCAATTTATTTTTTCTTAAAACAATATTTATTATACCAGCGGTCCCTTCTGCATTATATCTAGCTGATGGTGAAGTAATTATTTCTACTTTTTCAACACTTTCAGAGGGGAATTGTTTGAGTGCGTCATTACTACTAATTCCAACTAATCCGGACGGTTTTCCATTAATAAGTATTCTAACACTTTGATTTCCTCTTAAAGATACATTTCCGTCAATGTCAACTTCCAAAGAAGGTAAGTTATCTAAAACGTCACTAACACTACTTCCTTTAAGTGTTAAATCTTTTCCTATATTATAAACTGTTTTATCTAATTTAATTTCTATTTCAGTTTTTTCACCAATTAATTCAATTTCATTTAAAACGTTCTCATTTATTGATAGACTAATTTTATTTAAATCGATAGAATTTTTAACTTCTATATTTTCTAAAACCCTGGGCTTAAAAGAAATGTATTCAAATTTTATATCGTAAGTACCTTTTGGAACAGTTACTGAAAAAAAACCATTTTCATTTGAAATTGCCCCGTTTATTAAATTTTTACTTTCAGAATCTAAAATGCTAATTGTTGCATATTCAAGTGATAGATTGCTATCAGAATCAGATACGAAACCGCTAATAGTAAAATTATTATTTTGTGAAAAAATTACATTACAAAATAAAATGTTGATTAAAAAAAAAATTTTTTTCATATCTAAAATTGAGCAAACATCTTGCCATTAAATTCTTAAATAAGACAATTAATAAAATAAAAGGTTTAATTGGTTATATAATTTTATCTATTTCAGTATGTGGAATGGCAATAACTCCTTTATTATTTTTGATAAAAACAGGTCTTTTCATCAGTTTAGGATGTTTTATTAGAATTTCTAAAATTTGATTTCTATCAAGTTTTTTAGATTTGTATTCGTTTATCCAGATTTTTTCCTGAGTTCTAATCATGTCAATTGGATCAATATTAATTTTTTTTATAATACTTTTTAAAAAATCTAATTTTAAATTCTCTTTCAAATACAAAATAATTTCAAAATCAATGTTTAAATTGTGCAAATAATTTAATGCTTCTCTTGATTTTCTGCATCCAGGGTTGTGAAGTAAAAAACTTGATTTAAATTTTAATTCCATATCTTTTTAGTTCCTGTGTTAATTTAGTCGGGGATTCATATAAGATGCTTTTTATTCCACAATTAATTGCTCCTTCTACATTAGATAATCTGTCATCAATAAATAGAGTATCTTCAGGATTCAAATCATATTTGTTTAATGTGTAGAGATATATTTCTTTATTCGGTTTTAGCATTTTAATTATTCCTGAAACAACTATTCCATTAAATAGCTTTAGAAAATCAAATCTTTTAATAGCTATAGGAAATGTCTCTGCACTCCAATTTGTAAGAGCAATTAAATCATAATTTTCCTTCAATTTTTTTAAAATTTTAACAGTTTCTGGAATTTCTCCTTTTAACATTTCTTCCCATCTTCCGTAATACATTTCAATAAGTTTTCTATATTTTGGAAAAAGTTTAATCTTTTCTGCAGTAGCAATTTTAATTAATTTTCCTCCATCTTGTTCCTCATTCCAATTTGCTGTGCAAACATTTTCTAAAAACCAACTCATTTTTTTTCTATCTCCATTAAACTCTTTTAAGAAAATGTACTCTGGATTCCAATCTACTAAAACTCCACCTAAATCAAATATTATTGTTTTCATATTATTTTGTCATTAAAAAAGATTTTAAAAAAGGGTTAATATCTCCATTTAATACATTTTCAACATTGTTAGTCTCATGATTGGTTCTAACATCCTTTATCAGTTTGTAAGGGTGAAGAACATAATTTCTAATTTGAGAACCCCACTCAATTTTCATTTTATTAGATTCGATTTCTTCTCTTTCTTTCATTCTTTCTTTTAATTCAATTTCATATAATTGAGATTTTAATAATTGCATTGCTTTAGCTTTGTTTTCAAGTTGAGATCTAGTTTCTGAATTTTCAATTAAAATTCCAGATGGAGCATGTCTTAATCTAACAGCAGTTTCTATTTTATTAACACTTTGGCCTCCAGCTCCACTAGAACGCATAGTTTCCCAAGAAATATCAGATGGATTAATGTTTATTTCAATACTATCATCAACGAGAGGATAAACGTAAACTGAAGCAAACGAGGTATGTCTTTTTGCATTACTATCAAATGGAGAAATCCTTACTAATCTATGAACTCCATTTTCTCCTTTCAGCCATCCAAATGCGTAGTCTCCTTCAATTTCAATAGTAACAGATTTTATTCCAGCAACATCACCCTGTTGAATATCTAATTGTTTAATTTTAAATTTATTTTTTTCAGCCCACATTGTATACATTCTTGTAAGCATTTGAGCCCAATCACAACTTTCCGTACCACCCGCACCTGCAGTAATTTGAATTACTGCACTCATTTCGTCACCCTCTTCAGAAAGCATATTTTTAAATTCTATATTTTCAATATGCTCTTTTGTGAGATAAAATTGATTTTTTAATTCATCTTCACTTACTTCTCCTTCCTTAAAATAGTCGTAAATAATTTCTAAATCTTCAATTAATAATTTTGCTTTTTCAAAATCTATAACCCATTGTTTCAGACTCTGAATTTCTTTCATTGTTTTTTGGGCATTTTTCGAATCGTTCCAAAAATCAGGATCAAAGGTGACTTCTTCTTTGTTAGAAATTTCGATTTTTTTTGAATCTATGTCAAAGATAACTCCTCAACGATTTAGTTCGATTAAGGAGATTTTTAATTTGGTCTAATGTTATCATTACATTAATTAAATTACTATCAAAAATACATTTTATATAAATGAAAATCAATCAATAAATTTTATATTAGTTAAATCGATTTATTATGAAAAAAATATTTTTTTTAATTATTCATTTAATTCTTCTTGAAAATTCAAATTCACAAGACAATTTCAACCGTGATATTGATTTTAATGGGTTTTTTAATTTTCAATATGAATTAAAATCTAATAAGATTTTTTTGGAGATAGATAAGTTAGATCACGACTTCTTATATGTAAATTCTTTGAAAACTGGGCTAGGTTCCAATGATATTGGCCTTGATAGAGGTAAATTAGGTAAACATAGAGTTGTAAGGTTTAAAAGATATGGTAATAAGATTTTATTAATTGAACCTAATCTAAAATATAGAGCTAACTCAGATAATATTTTTGAAAGAAAAAGCGTTGAAGAGGCTTTTGCATTTTCTGTAATTTTTGGTTTTGAAATTTTAGAGAGCAATTCAAATAAATTTAAGATTGATATAACTCCTTTTTTATTACTTGACTCTAATGGGGTTTCTGATCAACTTAAAAATTTAAATCAGGGAAACTATGATATTGATTTATCTAAAAGCTCAATTGATCTTTCAAATACTAAAGCTTTTCCTAAGAATGTAGAATTTGAAACTTTATTAACTTTTAAAGGAATTGCAGCCGGATCTCTAATTAGAAGTGTTAGTCCAGACTCTAAGTTAGTAAGTATTATTCAACACCATTCTTTCATAGAACTCCCAGATAATAATTACATACCTAGAAAATTTGATCCACGAATTGGAGCTATCATGACATCTTACATGGATTATGCTACAAGTATTGAAGAACCTATTTTAAAAAGAAATATAATAAGACATCGTTTAAACAAAAAAAATATTGAATCCACTTACAGTGAACCAATTGAACCGATAATTTATTACTTAGACCCTGGTACACCAGAACCAGTAAAATCTGCTCTTATTGAAGGAGCTTTATGGTGGAATGAAGCTTTTGAAAAAATAGGTTATAAAAATGCATTTCAAGTAAAAGTTTTACCAGAAAATGCTGATCCAATGGATTGTCGTTATAATATGATTCAATGGGTTCATAGATCAACTAGAGGATGGAGTTATGGAGCAAGTGTAGTTGATCCCAGAACAGGTGAAATTATTAAAGGTCATGTAAGTTTAGGAAGTTTAAGAATTAGACAAGATTATCTAATTGCTCAATCATTAATTAGTAAACCATATGAAAATGACATGAATAACAAATTAATGTTAGAGTTTGCGTTGGCAAGAATTAGACAACTTAGTGCCCATGAAATAGGTCATACGTTGGGGTTTGCTCACAATTTTGCATCAAGTTCGAATGATAGATCTTCAGTTATGGATTATCCTCATCCTTATTTAAATATTAAAAACAATAAAATTGATTTTTCGAAAGCATACAGCAAAGGTATTGGTGAATGGGATAAAGTTAGTGTGGCGTATAGTTATTCTGAGTTTGAAAACGTTAATGAAAATAGGTCACTTGACAGCATAATAGAATCTGCTTATAAAAGAGGATTGAGATTTATTACTGATTTTGATGCAAGATCTGTTTCTGGCGCACATGTTAATGCACACTTGTGGGATAATGGACAGGATATTATTAAAGAACTTAATAATATTTTTTCAATCCGAAATTTAGCAATATCAAATTTCTCAAAATTTAATATCAAAAAAGGTGAACCTTTTTCACAATTAGAAGATGTTTTTGTCCCACTATATTTTATGCACAGATACCAAACTGAAGCTGCTATTAAACTTATAGCAGGAATGAATTATAATTATTCAACCAGGGATGATAATCAATTGATTGTTGAGGATCTTAACTATAAAGTTCAAAAAAACGCTTTAAAATCAATTATGCAATCTTTAAACGCCAAACATTTAGCAATCCCTAGAAATATTTTACAATTATTTCCACCAAGAGCGTATGGATTTCCAAGGACTAGAGAATCTTTTCAAAGTAAAACTGGAGTTTCATTTGATCCTCTAAGTGCTGCAGAAACAGCGAGCGAAATGTCAACATCATTGTTATTTAATGTTGAAAGATTAAATAGACTTCATATTCAACACAAACTTGATAATACAAAAATGAGTGTGAGTGAATTTTTAGACAATTTATTATCGTTTTCTTTTGGATTAAATCATAAAGATGAATATTTAAATGAAGTTCAGCATGTAATAAATCTAAATATCTTAACATATCTTTTAAAAACTTCTATTGAAAAAAAATTATTCATTCAGAACAGAAACTTATTAGTGAATTATATTAATAAGATTAATAATAATCTATATGAAAATAAAAAGGAAATTCACGAAAACTATGTTTTTTTAATAAATGACTTTTCTGAAAATCAAACTTACTATATAGAAAAAACATCACTTAATATACCTGACGGATCTCCAATTGGAACTGAATCGTGTAGCTTAAATACTATAAATAATGGAAATTAATTTAATTAGTGATACTGTTACAAAACCCTGCTCAAATATGTTGGATTTAATGATTGATTGTAAAGTAGGAGATGATGTTTTTAAAGAAGATCCAACAGTAAATAAATTAGAAAATTTGGTTGCTAATATGTTTGGAATGGAATCGTCTCTTTTTTTTCCATCTGGGACAATGGCAAATCAAACAGCTATAAAAATTCATACAGAACCTGGAGATCAATTAATTTGTGATAAATATGCACATGTGTATAATTATGAGGGTGGAGGTGTTAGTTTTAATAGCGGAGTTTCATGTAAATTAATTGATGGTGAAAGAGGCATGTTTACTGCAGACCAAGTTTTATCCTCAATAAATCCACCTGATTTTTATCATAGTCCTAAAACATCTTTGGTTTGTGTAGAAAACACAACCAATAAAGGTGGAGGAGCATGCTGGAATACAACCGAACTTAAAAAAATTAAGAAAATTTGTAAAGAAAATAAACTTAACTATCATCTTGATGGTGCCAGACTTTGGAATGCCATGGTTGAGTCTAATACAAAACCAAAAGATTATGGAAAAATTTTTGATTCGATTTCTGTATGTTTAAGTAAAGGATTGGGTTGTCCTGTAGGTTCATTATTAATAGGCTCCAAAGAATTTATAAATAAAGCGATGAGAATTAGAAAATTGTTAGGTGGTGGGATGAGACAATCTGGTTTTTTAGCTGCATGTGGAATTTATGCGTTGCAAAATAATATTGACAGATTAAAAATAGATCATTTAAGAGCTAGAGAGATTGAATCAATTTTAATTAGATCTAGTTTTATTAAAAAAGTAGAAAAAGTAGAAACCAATATTTTGATTTTTCAGTTAAATCAAAATTTATCTGAAGAAAGTTTCTTAAAAAAAATGAGAGATAATAATGTTAAGCTTATTTCAATGGGCGATAATAAATTAAGATTGGTAACTCATAAAGATTATACTCAAGAAATGCATGAAAGATTTTTAAATATTTTATCTTATTTTTCTATTTAAAATCAAAGTTTAGTTTTTAAATAATGTTTTAATTTTACTCATATAATTTATAATAAAAACTTATTGGAAGAAAATAATCCACCTAAAGCTCAAAAAAAACCTTTTGAATTAAAAAAATTCAATAATGTAAGAATTGATAATTATCATTGGCTAAATGATAGAAATAATCCAGATGTAATAAAATATTTAAACCAAGAAAATGAATATTATGAGAAAAGCACATCTCATACTATTAAATTCCAAAAAAAACTATTTAAGGAAATTAAAAACAAAATTAAGGAAGATGATGAATCTGTTCCATATTTTCTAAACGGTTATTGGTATATTTCTAAATTCAAAGAAAAATTAAATTATCCAATTCATGTTAGATTTAAAGAAACTTTAAAAGCTAAAGAGGAAATTCTTTTTGACTGTAATAAATTAGCTCAAGACTACAATTACTTTAATTTATCAAATTTTAAAGTTAGTCCTAATAACAAAATAGTTGCTTACAGTATAGATACTGTCTCTAGAAGACTTTACACTATTAAGTTCAAAAATTTAGAGACAGGGAAAATGTACAGTGAAGAAATAAAAAATACATCAGGAAATTTTGCTTGGGCTGAAGATAATTTAACTCTTTTTTATACTTCCAAAAATATTGATACACTTAGAAATGAAAAAATATTTAAACATAAATTAAATGATAATCCCGAAAATGATAAGTTGGTTTATTTTGAAAAGGACGATACTTTTTATACAAACGTTTTTAAATCAAAAACTAACAAATTTATTTTTATTACAAGTTCAAGTACTTTAACATCAGAATACAGGTACTTGTCTAGTAATAATCCAGATAAAGATTTTAAATTATTTAACAAACGAAAAAAAGGAGTAGAATATAGTTTAAGTCACTTTGAGGATTATTTCTATATTCTAACAAATAAGGACAGGGCATATAATTATAAATTATTAAAAACGAGTGTCAATAATACAACAGATGATTATTGGGAAAATGTTGTAGATCACAGAGAAGACGTATTAATTGAGGGAATTGATGTTTTTAAACATTTTCTAGTTATAAGTGAAAGACACAATGGTTTAAATAGGATTAATGTGTTAAATTGGAATACTAACGAAAATTTTTATATAAATTTTGATAGTGAGACCTTCAGTTGTTATACAACTGGAAATTTAGATTTTAACTCAACAAAATTGAGATACGCTTACAATTCACTAAATGAACCATATTCAATTGTAGAATATAATCTGATTTCAAAAAAGAAAAAAATATTAAAACAACAAATTGTTTTAGATGAAAAATTCAATCCCAATAATTATAAAACAGAAAGAGTTTGGGCTCAATCCAGAGATGGTAAAAAATTACCCATTTCATTAATTTATAATAAAAGTTTAAAAAGAGAGACAGGTAATCCATTACTGATTTATGGGTATGGATCTTATGGAAGTACAATTGATCCTACATTCTCAATAAGTAGATTAAGTTTATTAGACAGGGGATTTATATTCGCAATTGCACATGTTAGAGGAAGTGAATACTTAGGAAGATCCTGGTATGAAAATGGAAAATTATTAAAAAAGAAAAATACCTTTACAGACTTCATAGATTGTACAAAATTTTTAATTTCAAAAGGGTATTCATCATTAGGAAATGTTTATGCTTATGGCGGATCTGCTGGAGGTTTACTAATTGGAGCTGTAATAAATATGTCTCCTGATTTATATAACGGAGTGATAGCTGCGGTTCCCTTTGTTGATATTGTTACTACTATGTTAGATGAAACAATTCCTCTAACGACAGGTGAATATGACGAGTGGGGAAATCCAAATAATGAAAAATTATATAACTATATGCTTTCATATTCTCCATATGATAATGTTAAAAATTTAAAATATCCTAATATTCTTGTTATTACTGGATTACATGATTCTCAAGTACAGTATTGGGAACCTGCAAAGTGGGTGGCAAAATTAAGAGAGCTTAAAAAAGATAATAATAAATTATTTTTAAATACAAATATGGAGACTGGTCATGGAGGTTCCTCTGGTAGATTTGAAGCAATCAAAGATTTAGTTAAAGAATATGCTTTTTTATTTGATTTAGAAAAGATTTATAAATAATAACATTATTTTGTTCTAAAGTCTTTTTTAATTAATTTCCCCAAACAAATGCTACCAAAGCATATCATGACAAAAAAAATTAAAGCCTACAATAATATTTTAGATTTAATTGGAAATACCCCTCTTTTAAAGTTAAATAAGATCACTAAAAATATTCCTGGAAATTTTTATGCAAAATTAGAGGCTTTCAATCCAGGCCATTCAAATAAAGATAGAATTGCTTTACACATAATTGAATCTGCTGAAAAAAAAGGTCTAATAAATCCTGGTTCAACTATTATTGAAACAACATCTGGAAATACAGGTTTTAGTCTTTCTATGGTAAGTATGATCAAAGGGTATAATTGTATTTTGGCTGTATCATCAAAGTCATCTTCTGATAAAATTGATATGTTAAAGTCAATGGGAGCTAAAGTTTATGTTTGTCCAGCTCATGTTTCTGCTGATGATGAAAGATCTTACTATCAAGTTGCAAAAAGATTACATGAGGAAATCAAAGGTTCTTTTTACATAAATCAATATTTTAATAAATTAAATACTGAAGCACATTTTAAAACTACTGGCCCAGAAATATGGGATCAAACTGATGGGAAAATTACTCATTTAGTAGCAAGCAGCGGTACAGGGGGAACTATTTCAGGAATAGGTCAATTTTTAAAATCTAAAAACCCAAATATTAAAATCATAGGAGTTGATGCTTATGGTTCTGTTTTGAAAAAATATCATGAAACTAAAATTTTTGATGAAGAAGAAATTTATCCTTATCGAATAGAAGGTTTAGGTAAAAACTTAATTCCGACAGCTACTGATTTTGATATTATTGATTTTTTCGAAAAAGTTAATGATGAACAGAGTGCCCATTCCTCTAGAGAAATTGCATTAAAAGAAGGCATATTTGTTGGTTACACATCAGGTGCAGCCATTCAAGCAGTTAAACAGCTTTCTAAGGCTAATATTTTTAACAAAAAAAGTGTTGTAGTTATAATTTTTTGTGATCACGGCTCCAGGTACATGAGTAAAATTTATAGTGATAAATGGATGTCAGATCAAGGTTTTTTTGATTCTCAAAAAACTCAACAGGAAAAACCTATTGAATACATAAAATAAGTATTATTTTTGTAGATAATCAATATTTAATTCATGAATGATTTATTTGATAAAATTATATCCAATAAAGGTCCATTGGGTAAATATGCTGAAATTGCTGAGGGTTACTTTGCATTTCCTAAATTAGAAGGCCCCATCAGTAATAGAATGATTTTTAATGGTAAAAAGGTAATTACGTGGAGTGTTAATGATTATTTAGGTTTAGCTAACCATCCTGAAATCAGAGAGTTTGATGTCCAAGCAGCAAAAAAATATGGATCAGCATATCCAATGGGTGCTAGATTAATGTCTGGTCATACTGACTTACATGAAAAATTAGAATCAGAACTAGCAGATTTTGTTTCAAAACAAAAAGCTTATGTTTTAAATTTTGGATATCAAGGAATATTATCAACAATAGACTCTTTGGTTTCTAAAAATGACGTTATTGTATATGATGTTGATTGTCATGCATGTATTGTCGATGGAGTTAGGTTACATGTTGGTAAACGATTTACTTTTCAACATAATGATATCAATAGTCTTGAAATTAACTTAGATAGAGCTACTAAAATTGCAGAAAAAACAGGTGGAGGCATTTTAGTTATTTCTGAAGGTGTTTTTGGAATGAGAGGTGAGCAGGGAAAAATTAAAGAAATCGCTGAACTCAAAGACAAATATAAATTTAGACTACTTGTTGATGATGCACATGGATTTGGCACACTTGGTAATACTGGTGCAGGAGCTGGAGAAGAACAAGGTGTTCAAGATCAAATTGATGTATATTTTGCAACATTTGCCAAATCTATGGCAAGCACAGGGGCTTTTATTGCTGCAGATGCCATGATAATTGACTTTTTAAAGTATAATATGAGATCTCAAGTTTTTGCTAAATCTTTACAGATGCAGTTAGTTGCAGGTGTTCTTAAAAGACTTGAAATGTTGAAAACTAAACCTGAAATTAGAACTAAGCTATGGCATAATGTTAATGCATTGCAAACAGGTTTAAAAAAGCAGAATTTTGATTTAGGAACCACTCAGAGTTGTGTAACTCCAGTTTTTTTAGAAGGTGATATTCACGAGGCTTTTGTAATGGTTAAAGAACTTAGAGAAAAATATCATATTTTTTGTAGTATTGTCGTATATCCAGTAATTCCTAAAGGTTTGATTTTACTTAGATTAATTCCTACATCCACTCATAATGATGATGATATAAAAGAAACATTATTAGCATTTTCCAAAATAAGATCAAAGCTTAAAGATGGTATTTATAAAATGATAGCTTCGAAATTAAAAATGGCTTGATTTTTATTTGCATTTAAATTTGAATATTTTCTGTTAATTATTTATAACAAAAAAAAACACTAATTTTGACTTGAATTTAGGTGATATGAAGCCAAAAAAAATTCTAGGATCTAATGAAATCGAAATTATTCTTAATAGGTTATCTTATCAATTAATAGAAGATTTTAATTCATTTGAAGAAACTGTTTTAATTGGAATTCAGCCAAGAGGAGCCAATCTAGTTAAAAAAATTAGTGGACTTATTGATTTTTTAAATCCGGATAATAATTTAAAATTAGGATTTTTAGATATAACTTTTTTTAGAGATGATTTTAGAAGATCAAAAAAAGTGTTAAATGCAAGTTCAACTCAGTTAGAATTTTCTGTAGAAAACAAAACAGTTGTATTAGTCGATGACGTGTTGTTTACTGGCAGAAGTGTTAATTCAGCATTAAATGCGATACAATCTTTTGGAAGACCAAAAGCTATAAAATTACTTATATTAATAGACAGAAGATTTTCAAGGGAATTACCTATACAACCTGATTATTGTGGTCTTCAAGTTGATTCTAGATTAAATCAAAAAGTGATAGTTAACTGTAAGAAATACGATGTTTATGATTCTGTTTATTTAATTAATGATGATAATGGATGATTTAAGTGTAAATAATTTATTAGGTATTAAGTATTTAAATACTGATGATTTAAAATTAATTTTTAAAACTGCCGATAATTTTAAGGAAGTTATAAATCGAAAAATAAAGAAAGTTCCATCATTAAGAGACATCACTATTGCAAATCTGTTTTTTGAAAATAGCACCAGAACAAAGCTTTCATTTGAATTAGCACAAAAAAGGCTTTCTGCTGATGTTCTTAATTTCTCATCCTCTGGTTCATCGATTTCAAAAGGAGAAACTTTAATAGATACTGTTAATAATATTTTATCTATGAAAGTTGATATGATAGTTATGCGTCACCCAAGCCCTGGGGCTAGTGTTTTTTTGTCAAAAAATATAGATTCATGTATTATAAATGCAGGAGATGGTACTCATGAACACCCAACACAAGCGTTACTTGATGCATACTCTTTACAAGAAAAAATAGGTTATTTAGAAAATAAAAATATTTTGATTGTTGGAGATATAATGCATTCGAGAGTCGCTTTATCAAATATTTTTGCCTACCAAAAACTAGGGGCTAATGTTACGGTATGTGGACCTAAATCATTAATTCCAAATTATATTTCCTCATTAAATGTTAAAGTTGAAATTGATTTCAAAAAAGCTTTAAATAATTCAGATGCTGTTAATATGCTGAGAATTCAAAATGAAAGAATGTCAGAAACTTACTTTCCATCAATTCGTGAATACGTCCAGCAATATGGTTTAACAAAAGATATTTTAGATTCGATAGATAGGAAAATTATAGTTATGCACCCAGGTCCAATAAATAGAGGAGTTGAAATAACCAGTGAAGTTGCGGATTCAGAACAAGCTATTATTTTAGATCAAGTAGAGAACGGAGTTGCTATAAGAATGGCTGTAATGTATTTATTAGCATCTAAGCTTAAATAAATATGAATTCTATAAAGTCGTTTAATCCTAAAACTGATATTGAATTAAATGAACTTTTAGAAAAGTTATTGGTTAGTGAAATTGATTTTAATATTATAATAAATATTGGAGATTTAAATTTAATTTTTTTTAAAGAAATTCAGAAGTTGTTGAATCTTTCAAAAAAAAATAAAAAGTCGCTGATTATTGTAAGTTCTAAATTAAGTGATGAAAAGTTAAATATTGTGCCAACTCTTTCTGAAGCATATGATATAATAGAACTTGAAGAAATTGAAAGAGATTTGTTGTCATGATGAAGCTAACGATTTTAGGAACTAGCTCAGCATATCCAACCTTAGATCGTTTCACAGCCTCTCAAGTTTTACAAATAAATGGAAAATCATTTCTTATTGATTGTGGAGAGGGAATTCAAACACAATTAAGGAAAAATAAAATCAAATTTAATTCAATTGAAGATGTTCTAATATCTCATTTACATGGTGATCATTTTTTTGGATTGCCTGGATTAATTTTAACTTTTAATTTACTTGGCAGACAAAAACCTCTTAATATTTATGGTCCTAAAGGAATTAAAAATATTATAATTTCACTATTAAAAATTGGTAATACTTGGACAAATTATAAATTAAACTTCATAGAACTTGAAAATTCTAGTTCTGATATTATATATGAAAAAAATAATATTTCAATAACTACAATTCCACTTTATCATGGAATTTACACTAATGGATTTTTATTTAGAAAAAAAATATTTACTCATAAATTATTAATTGAAAAAGCTTTAAGTTTTGGGATTGATAAAACGCAATTTTCAGGAATTAAATCAGGAAAAGATGGTTTAAAAAGTGATGGATCGGTAATTAAAAATATTGAGTTAGTAGAACCTTTACCTCTTGATCTTACTTTTGCATATTGTAGTGATACTCTTTTTAATGAAAAAACTATTCATCAAATCCAAGCATGTGATTTATTATATCATGAATCTACTTTTTTGAAAAAGCACGAAAATTTTGCAAAAAAAACATTTCATTCAACTGCTGAACAAGCTGCACTGATAGCAAAAAAATCTAATGTAAAAAAATTGTTACTTGGACACTTTTCTGCTAGATACAAAGATTTAAATTTATTTCTAAAAGAATCAAAAGTTATTTTTCAAAATGTTGATTTAGCATTAGAAAATAAAATTTTTGTCATTTAATTATTAATTTTAATCTATGTATAAAGATTTAAGTAATTATAGAGATAAATACCTCAAGGGTATACTTATCGAAAAAAACTTATCAAAAAATCCTTTTGATTTGTTTACCAAATGGTTTGAAGATTTAGAAAAATATGGGAATGAAAGAGAAAATAATGCAATGTCTTTGTCAACTGTTAGTGAAAAAAATATTCCAACTACAAGGGTTGTTCTTCTAAAGCAATTTTCTGTAAATGGTTTTGTTTTTTATACTAATTATGATAGCAGAAAAGGCAAGCATATAAATAATAATCCTAACGTTTGTATTTCATTTTATTGGTCTTCTATGGAGAGACAAGTCATAATAAATGGCAAGGTTAGTAAGATTAGTGAAATTGAATCTGATAAGTACTTTAACTCTAGACCTAAATCAAGTCAATTAGGAGCAATAATTTCCAATCAAAGTGAAATTATTCCATCAAGAAAATATCTAGAAAATAAGTTAAAAAAAATTAACATAAATAATATTTTAACTCGACCTAGCAACTGGGGAGGTTATATTCTTAAACCAGAATTATTTGAATTTTGGCAAGGAAGAGATAGTCGATTACACGATAGAATTATTTATTCAAAATCAAAAACTCAGTGGATCAAAAAAAGACTATCCCCTTGAAAAAATTAATTTTAATTAGACATGCAAAATCTTCATGGAAGTATAATGTTAGTGATATAGACCGACCTCTTTCTAATCAAGGATTTGATGATATTTTAATTATGTCAGAAATTTTAAGAAATCTAAAAATTAAAATTGATGTTTGTTTCTCTAGTCCTGCAAAAAGAGCTTTAGATACAGGAAAAAATATTCTTAAAAATTTACATATAAATAATGAGTTAATGTTAATTAAAAAGTCAGTTCTTTATGATTTTGAAGGAACTAATACTAAAAATTTTATAAAAAGTATTAAAAATGATTTTAGTTCTGCTCTTATTTTTTCTCACAATAATACGTGTTCAAATCTGTTGAATCAGTTTTCAAAGTATTCAAATATTCATGTTCCAACATGTGGAATTATAATTTTTGAATTTGATGTATCTTTATGGAAAGAAATTAAAAAAGGAGAGTGTAAATATTTTTTTCCAAAAAATTTTAAATGAAATCTCAAAAAAACATTTTCATAAATAGAGAATTAAGTTGGCTTGAATTCAATGAAAGAGTATTGTCTGAAGCTAATGATTCAACTGTTCCTTTAATCGAAAGAATAAGGTTTTTGGGAATTTTTTCAAATAATTTGGATGAGTTTTTTAGAGTTAGATACGCGACTGTTAAAAGAATTGCTGTTAGTTACAATTCAGATAAAAAACTTTATAAAGATAAAACAGCTAAAGAATTACTTAATGAAATCACTTTAAAGTCTAGAAGTCTTCAAGAAAAAAGTTTTAAAATTCTTGATTCTATTATAAAGCTTTTAGAAAAGGAAAATATATTTTTTGTTGATGAAAATTCTGTAGAATCAATTCAAAAGAATTTTATAAGTAATTATTTTTTTGAATATATAAGTCCTTCAATTGATGTTATTATTTTAAATTCAAATAAAAAGTTCCCAAAGTTTAAAGATGATTTGTCTTTTTTAATCATTAGAATGGAATTAGTTAACAATGAAATTCAACATGCCATTATAAGAATTCCAAAAACATTAAATAGGTTTGTTCAGTTGCCAAGTAAAAAATCTTTAAATTATATAATTATTATTGATGATATTATTAGACTTCATTTAAAGGATATTTTTAAAATTTTTAATCCAACTAAGATTGAAGCCAATATGGTTAAAACGAGTCGAGACGCTGAACTTGATTTTGATGATGATATCTCAAAAAGTTTTTTGGAAAAAATTGCTAAAAGTGTTAAAGAAAGATCTAATGCTGATCCAGTAAGATTTGTTTATGACCGAAACATAAACGAAGATACTTTGATTTTTTTAACCAAAATAATGGGTATAGATAAAGAAATAGATAGTGTTGTTGCTAGTGGTAAATATCATAACAGAAGAGATTATATGGCATTCCCAGATATTAATTCAAAACTTTTATACAAATCGTTTAGACCAGTTAGTATTCCTAATTTTAGTCATGGTGACAATACTTTTGAAAAATTAAAAAATAGAGACTACCTTATACACACTCCTTATAATAAATTCTCCTACATAATTAGTTTGTTGATGAAATCATCAATAGACCCTAAGGTTAAAAAAATTTCAATTACTATTTACAGATTATCAAAGTTTTCAAAAATTGCTAGTGCTTTAATAAATGCAGCTAGAAATGGAAAAAAAGTGAGAGTTCAAATAGAACTTCAAGCTAGATTTGATGAAACAGCCAATATTAAATATGCAAAAGAAATGCAGTCAAATGGAGTTAAGTTAATTTATGGTCATCCCAATCTAAAAGTTCATTGTAAAATATGTCTTATAGAAAGATTAGAGGATGGAATAATTAAGAAATATGGATTCATAAGTACTGGTAATTTTAACGAATCTACAGCAAAAATTTATACTGATTTAACTTTATTTACATCTAATGATAAGATTTTAAGTGAAGTTTCTAATGTTTTTAGATTTTGTACTGCTAATTATAAAAAGTATAATTTCAAAAATCTATTTGTTTCACCAATAAATACTGAATCTAGGATAAAAAAATTAATTCAAAATGAAATATCAAATGCAAAAAAAGGTAAATCTTCATGGATAAAAATAAAAATTAACAATCTTACAAGTCAAAGTATTATTAAATCATTATATAATGCTAGTAGAAATGGTGTTAAAATACAAATGATAATTAGAGGAATATGCTGTCTTGTTCCTGGGGTTAAAAATATGAGTGATAATATTCAAGTTATTAGTATTATCGATAGATTTTTAGAACATACAAGGTTTATGATTTTTAATAACAACAATAATAATAAGGTTTTTATTTCTTCAGCGGATTGGATGACTAGAAATTTTGATGATAGGGTAGAAGTTACATGTCCTATATTACAGGATGATTTAAAAAAAGAAATAAATCAAATTTTTGATATATATTGGAAAGACAATAGAAAGTCAACATTTCTTAATTCAAATAGGCCTACAAAAAAAACTATATCTAAAATAGATTTTAGATCACAAGAAATGATGTATAATTACTATCTAAATAAACTTGAAATTAATTAAAAAATTTGCCACAATTGACATTGGTTCAAACGCTATAAGATTACTTATATCTAATATTTATAAAAAAGATTTAAAGCTTTTCACTACTAAAAATTCTTTGATAAGAGTACCAGTAAGGTTAGGACAAGACGCGTTTAAAAATGGAAAAATATCTAAAATTAATATTACAAGATTAATTGATACCATGAAATCTTTTCAATTACTTATGAAAATTCATGATGTTGAAAAATATTTAGCATATGGAACATCTGCATTACGAAGTTCATCAAATAGTGAACATATTATAAAAGAAATTTCAAAAAAAAGTGGAATTAATGTAGAAATTATTAGTGGATCAAAAGAAGCAAAAATTATTACTAACAATAATGAATTTTTAATAGCTAAAAAAACATATTGTTTTTTAGATGTGGGTGGTGGTAGTACAGAGTTGATACTATTTAAAAATAATAAACTTTTTGCTTCTAAATCATTTAAAATCGGAGGAGTTAGATTAATTAATGATTTAGTAAATAGTTCTGCTTGGGATAAACTAGAATTATGGATATCTGAAAATTTAAAAATTCATAAAAATATTAAACTTGTTGGTCTAGGTGGTAATATTAATAAAATCTTTAAAATTTCTGGAAACAATATTGGGTCTCCCCTAAAAAAAACTTTATTAGATATTACAATAGACAACTTGGTTCAAATGTCCGATTTTGATAAAATAATAAAACTAAAATTAAATCCAGATCGTGTAGATGTTATAGTTCCAGCCGGAAAAATTTATCAATTTGTTATGAATAAATTAAATTCAAAGGAGATTTTAGTACCTAAAATTGGTTTAGCTGACGGGATGGTTTTTGAATTGTTAAAAAAATTATAGATTTAATTTAAACTCTTTTCTTAATATTTCAATGTTAGGATTTATGTTTTTTAACTTTTCATATTTTTCGATAGGTGTATACAATAATTGTTTTTCTTTTAATTTATTAATCTTAATCTCAATTGAAATGTTATCGTTTGTTAAATCTTTTTTCAAAAAATCTATTAGCTCGATTATATTTTTGTTTAACTCAAGTCTACTGGTATTGTTAGTTAAGGTGTACTCTATTTTATTTTTTTCCTTAAGTTCAGGTTTACTAATAGACAGAATGCTTGCTAAATTTTTTCTTCCTGAGTTGTTAATTTTTATTTGAAATTTATTCCAAGATTCTTCAAGTGATTTTTGATCAATTTTTGAATTTTTAATTTTACTACTTTTTTCTTCCTTTTTTTTCTCTAAAACTACACTCTGAATATATTTTTTTGCTTTTAGAGACGATAATGATAGTCCTGAAATATCTGTTTTAGGAATAATATTTTTTTTGAAAGACGACTTTTTCTCAATTTCAATTGAGGCAGTGAGTTTACGATCATTAATTTCTACTTTGTTATATGGCTTTGATGGAATATTTGATATTTCTAATTTACTTAGAATTTTAATTTTTTTTTTTAATTCAATATTATTGATCGAACACAATTTCATTAAACAAATTTCTGTCAGAAGTCGTTGGTTTATACTGTTTTTATACCTGAAACTACAATCCTCGCTTAGGGTTATTGCAGACAATAAAAAATTATTATCAACTTTGTTAGATTGTTCTATGTATAGATTTTTAAGATTTATATTTTGTTCTAATAAATTTTGACTTTCAGAAGATTTAGAAATAAGTAAATCCCTAAAGTGCATACATAATCCATCTATGAAATGTTGACCATTAAAACCTAAATTTATTATGTTATTAAATAGAACAAGGCAATTTGTTATATCATTTTTTAAAATTAAATCGGTAGCTTTAAAATAGGTATCATGATCTAAAATATTTAAGTTTTTATAGGCTAAATCCTTTGTTATATTACCATCAGTAAAATTTACTAATCTGTCAAATATTGATAAGGCATCTCTTAAGGCTCCATCACATTTGCTAGCTATTAAAAAAAGAGAATCTTCATCATAGGAGATGTTTTCTTTTTTGGCTATAGATTCTAAATGATTTTTAATATCAATTATATTTATTTTTTTAAAATCATAAATCTGACAACGTGACAAAATAGTTGGAATTACTTTGTGCTTTTCAGTGGTAGCAAGTATAAATATTGCGTAATTTGGTGGCTCTTCAAGTGTTTTTAAAAAAGCATTAAATGCTTGTCCTGAAAGCATATGCACTTCATCAATAATATATACTTTATAATGTCCTGTTTGAGGTGGGATTCTTACTTGGTCAATTAAATTTCTAATATCATCTACTCCATTATTTGATGCTGCATCTAGTTCAAAGATATTATAGGAATAATCTAGTATTTGATCAGAATTATTTATCTGTTTAGCAAGTATTCTAGCGCATGTTGTTTTTCCAACTCCTCTTGGTCCACAAAACAGCATTGCTTGAGGAAGTTGATTGTTTTGGATAGCGTTTTCTAAGGTTTTAGTGATTGAACTTTGACCTATAACATTTTCAAAACTATTTGGTCTATATTTTAAGGCAGATACAGTAAAATTTTCCATTTGTACAAATATAAAAATACACGATTGATTTGTGATAATTTAAATATTAAATAATATTTTTTTATCAACATATTTTTAATCTATTTTTGTTTTAGCAGGCCTTCTTATCGCTTTTATTTTTTTAAAAGAGGAAAGTCCGGACACCGTAGAGCATTATAGCGGGTAACACCCGTCACTATTTTTTAATAGAGGACAAGTGCAACAGAAAGAATGTACAGTTCGGCTGTAGTGAAATCATGTAAACTCTATAAGGTGAAACGTCACGTAAACCAACGCTTGAGAGCTGCTCGTTCGATGTTGGAGGGTAGACGGTTTGAACAAAATAGTAATATTTTGTCTAGATAAATGATAAGACACGACAGAATCCGGCTTATGGCCTGCTTTTTATCTTAAAAAATTTAAACTATTCGGTCCTTCATTAAAAATTAAATCTATTATGCTTAAATTATTTATAAATCCATTTTTTTCTGAAAAAACTTGAATATATCTTTTAATTATTTTTTTTCTTTCCAGTTTGTGATTTATTAAATGTCTTAGGTCTATATTATTACAATATTTTTCATTGTACATAGATGACATTTCATTATTTATTTTAACATTTAACCAACTACATACTATTTCAAAGGTTTTAATATTTAAGTCTAATAGATTATTAAATTTAGTATTGAATAATTCTTGTATGGAATCAATGTAGTATTCAAAATAAGGAGAAGAACTATAGGCTGTTTTAATGGATTTCCAATGATTAAGTTGCCATTTAGAAGAGTTGTCAATAATTGAATTTTTTAAAGAAAATTTATTTATCGAATGTTTGATAGGAACAGTTAGTTTAAGAATTCCGTTCGCTGAATGAATGAAAGTTCTATTTCTGTATGATTGTTTTTCATAATTTTGATGAATGTCCCATAAAATTATAGAATTATAAATTTCTATCCAATGTGAAATAGGACCAAAGTAGGGTGGTATTAGAATTTTCTTTTGAAGCACCAAAGCTTAAACTTATTTTTTCTTTCTTTTTTTAATTTCAACAAAAATCAAATAAATTACTAATCCAATTAAAAAATGCCATCTATAAGATTTAGGTTCACCATCTAAATTGACTGTTGTAAATACACGATCCCATCTGATTTTCCAGTTTTTTAAACCATCATTAATACCTTCAATGCTAAACCAGATAAAAACTGGTTTACCAACAATATGATCTTCTGGAACAAACCCCCAACTTCTGCTATCTTCAGATTTATATCTATTATCACCCATCATCCAATAATAGTCTAGTTTAAAAGTATATTCAGATGTTATTTCACCATTAATTATGATATTTTCATTGGAGTCAATTGCCAAACTGTTTTTTTCATAATCTCTTATTACTTTCTTGTATATAGGAAGATTGGATTTATTTAGTTTGATTGTTTGATTTTTTGAGGGTATTATAATTGGACCAAAATTATCTTCATTCCAGTTGAATTTAATATCGTTGGGAAAGAATGCAGTATTATATGAATTTATTGCTTTGAAATTTCTTTTTATACTGTCTACAACACTAGATGTTCTAATTAATTCTGCTTCTTTTTCTGTTAAAAACATATTTAATTCATAGTCAGTTATTTCTACCATTGAAATTCTTGATTTTAATCTAACATCATACGGAATTCCTTCTGATTTAGTTAATACAAGAAAATTATTAGGGTTATTGTCGATTAAAGAAATTAAATAGGGTCTTATAGCTTCAAATTTTGCTTGATTTATTTCATCAATTTTAAATTTTCTTTGTACATCACTTATGCCAATTTCTAATAATTTTGAAGTGGAAACACCTTTTTTATTATATACTGTATAATTAAAAATTGGCTTAGCCCTATATGGCATTTTACTTTTTTCACCATTAATATATATTTTACCATTAATTATTTCAAGTGTATCAGATGGCATGCCAACACATCTTTTAACATAGTTAGATTTTTTATCAATTGGTTTTTTTACTCCTTTTTCTTTAACAAAAAATTTTCTTACAGTATCTGCAGGCCAGTTAAATGTTACAATTTCATTTCGTTTGATTTTTTGAAAGCCTGGTAATCTAAAATATGGTATTTGAGGTTTATTTAGATAGGATCTTATTCCAGTTCCTACAATAGTATCATGAACCATAGGAAAAGAGATCGCTGTTTGAGGAGTTCTTGCTCCATAATGAAATTTACTAACAAACAAAAAATCTCCAATAAGTAAGGATTTTTCTAAAGAACCTGTAGGAATAATGTAGGGTTGAATAAAATATGTATGAACAAAAGTGGCCAATACAACAGCAAATATTATGGAACTAATCCAATCACCAAAAGCTGATTTAGGAATTAAACTTCTATCTTTTATATAATTTATTTTGGATGAATAATTTATAGAATATAGAAACAGACCCAATGTAAATATTGTCAATAATGTGTCAGTAATAGAGTTTTTTCCAAAACTTCTAGCAATTTCAACCCATATAACAGGAAAAATAAGTAGGTTAATAATAGGAATAAATAATAAAACGACCCACCATTCAGGTCTTCTTATTATTTTCATAATCACAATAGCATTATAAATAGGAATAAAAGCCAAACTAGAATTAAATCCAGCAGACTTATAAAGTTTCCATGTTCCTAATCCATGAATAAATTGTATAATAACAAAAAATATTAGCCACTCAAAAATTGTCATATTTGAAAATTAAGTTTAGAGTCTTTTATTACATCAGACATGTCAAAAACACCTTTTTTGTCAATAATCCATTCAGCTGCTACAACAGCTCCTACAGCAAAACCTTTTCTATTGTGAGCAATATGCTTTATTTCAATTGAATCTATTTCAGAGCTGTAGTTAACAATATGAGTTCCAGGAACGTTGGTTATTCTTAACGATTCCATTTTTATTTCTGAACTATTATTTTTTTCAAATGCCCAACTTTGGTATTTTGAGTTATTGATAATATCTTCAGCAATAGTAATAGCAGTTCCACTGGGTTTGTCTAATTTCTCTAAATGATGTGTTTCACTTATACTAACTTCATAATCATTATGATTAGAAATTAGTTTTGCTAATTTTTTATTTAATTCAAAAAATAAATTAACCCCAAGGCTATAGTTTGAAGAATATAAAAAAGAGGTATTAGTTTTTTTGGAAAATTCTACAATTTTATCATAATTCTTTAACCAACCTGTTGTGCCAGATATAACCGGAACTGAAGAATTCAATGCAAGTTTTATATTATCATAAGCAGAATCTGGAGTGCTAAAATCAATAGCTACGTCTGTATTGTTAATTGATTCTACAAAATCATTTTTGTCTTTAATAAGAGATATGGTGTGTCCTCTTGTAATAGAAATTTTTTCAATTTCTTTACCCATTTTACCGTAACCTAATAAAGCTATTTTCATTTTTTAAAAATTCAAATTTAATGATATTCCAATTGAATATTCATGAAATTCAAGATCATTATTAATATATGGATTAATTGTTAAAGATTCATTTACATTATACTGTTTTAGATGGGAATCTATATTGGCATCCAAAATATTTAAAATGTAAAACCCAACAATAAAAACCATAGATAAATCTCTGTTTTTTTTATGAAATTTAGCTCCGTCTAAGAGTCGATTATCATCGATTATTAAATTTTGAAAAGGATCGTTTTCATAGCCAGCTTTTCTACTTTTATAGGCATTCCTATAATCCCAATATTTTTTTTGATTAAAATCATAAGAATACACTGAAGTACCAATAGCAGCATAAACAACAGGTATTTTCCAATATTTTTTATTATATATTTGACCTAAACCTGGAAGAACAGCCGAGTAAAATGCAGCCTTTGATGGCGCTGCTGGATCTAAATCATCAAAATCAATTTCTTGATTCTGAGAATAGCTTTTAATTAAAATAAAAAAAATAATTATTGATATTATAAAATTAGTTTTCACCAGTTATAATCTTTATGATTCTTTTGTATTCATCAATATCATGAAATGGAATTGAAACTGTACCCTTATTATTTGATTTTAACGATATTTTAACTTCAGTTTTTAATTTTTTATTTAGAAAATTCAAATCCTTTTGGATACTTGAAGGAAGGTTTTGTTTTTTTGATGGAGATTTTTTTTGTTGATTGTTTGAAATTAGATTTTCTGTTTGTCTTACTGACAAAGAATTTGAAACAATTGTTTTGTAAATTTTTAATTGATTTTCAATATTTTCAACAGAAACTAATGCTCTTCCATGCCCCATTGAAATAAACCCATCCCTAATTCCAGTTTGTACAATTGGATCTAATTTTAATAACCTTAAATAATTAGAAATTGTTGATCTTTTCTTTCCTACTCTTTTGCTTAATTCATCTTGTGAAAGCATAACTTCATCAATTAGTCTTTGGTAACAAAATGCTATTTCGATTGGATCTAAGTTTTTTCTTTGAATATTTTCTACCAAAGCCATTTCAAGCGACTGTTGGTCGTTAGCAATTCTTACATAAGCAGGAATAGTTTTTAACTTTAAAAATGATATTGCTCTAAATCTTCTCTCACCAGAAATTATTTCATAAGATTTATATCCTTTTTTCCTTACAGTTATGGGTTGTATAATTCCTAATTCATTAATCGATTTTGATAGTTCACTTATTTTTTCTTCCTCAAAATTAGTTCTGGGCTGAAAAGGATTTACCTTAATCTGATCTATTGGAAGTTCTATGATGTTTCCAATAAGTTTATCAGCATTTGTATCATCAATTGAGTTAATATCTTTATTAGGATCATTTAATAAAGCTGAAAGACCTCTTCCTAAAGATTGTTTTTTATACGCTTTTGCCATTTATTTATTTTTATTTATAATCTCGTGTGCTAGTTTAATATAGTTTTTTGCTCCTTTACTTGTGGAATCATAATCGATAATATTTTTACCATGACTTGGAGCTTCACCAAGAGTAACATTTCTTTGTATAATAGTTTTAAAAACCATGTTTTGAAAATGTTTTCTAACCTCTTCAACAACTTGATTAGAAAGTCTAAGTCTTGAATCGTACATTGTTAGAAGTAAACCTTCAATATTTAAATTGGGATTATGGATTTTTTGGACACTTTTGATAGTGTTTAATAATTTCCCAAGACCCTCTAAAGCAAAATATTCACATTGAATAGGTATTAATACTGAATCAGATGCAGTTAAAGCATTTAATGTAATTAAGCCTAACGATGGCGCACAATCAATTACTATAAAATCATAATTGTTTTTTACAGAATCAATGGCTTCTTTTAGCATAAATTCTCTATTGTAATGATTTACCAATTCAATTTCTATAGCAACTAAATCTATATTAGAAGGAATAATGTCTAAGTTAGGGGTGGATGTGGGTTTAATTATTTCATCAACTTTTTGAGTGTGTTCTAATAGATGGTATGATGAGAGTTCAACTTTATTAGTATCTATTCCTATTCCAGACGTAGCATTGGCTTGAGGATCTAAGTCAATCAACAGAATTTTTTTTTCTAAAATACCAAGAGATGCAGAAAGATTTAAAGCTGTAGTTGTTTTTCCAACTCCACCCTTTTGATTTGAAACAGCTATTATTTTACTCATCAAAAAATATTTATTTTAAAAATACAATTTTTTAATGTCAGAAAATTGAGTAGAATTCGGATTTTGTTAACTAGTTTTTAATACTGTCTTTGAATTCTAAAATAAATATTTCTTCACTATCTTTTTTCATAAAAAATTTTTCTCTTGCAAAAGCTTCGTATTTATCTAAATCTTTCATGTCATCAATAAATTTTTGGTCTTTAATAATCTCTCTTTGTAAAGTCTCTTTTTTAATTTTCAGTTCTTCAATTTCAGAGTTTAATTTACTATGAAAAATATATGAGTTGGTGTCTATGAATAACATCCATATTATAAAAATTAAACTTATAATTATGTAAAAATTCATAAGTGCTTTTACGTATTTATTGGTTCTTATTTTATCTAAGTATGAATTAAAGTAGTTCATCTATTTTTTTAATAATTTTTTTTAAATTTAAATTATTTGCATTTATAATTAAATCAGATTTATTTTTTGATGGTAATATAAATTTTTCATACATGGGTTCAGTCATATCAAAATAACGTTTTTTTACCTCCTCAACAGATCTGTTTCTTTCTTTTACGTCTCTCTCAATTCTTCTTCTAAGTCTAGTTATCGAATCCAAATCTAAAA
Organism: Flavobacteriaceae bacterium; assembly: GCA_016780345.1. Lineage (GTDB taxonomy): Bacteria > Bacteroidota > Bacteroidia > Flavobacteriales > Flavobacteriaceae > MAG-121220-bin8. The sequence goes on from JADHLZ010000006.1 coordinate 25,522, forward strand.
AAATTTTAAAATCTAATAATTCTAATAATTTATCATTGCAATAAATATGTAGACCTTCTACAATAACAATTTTTTGTGGTAACACTATATTAGTTTTTTTAAGTCTTTTATGAGTTTTGTATGAGTATATCGGTTCTTTGATTTTTTTGTTGTTTTTAATTTTTTTTAAATTCTTTATTATAAGATCAAAATCAATTGAATTTGGATGATCAAAATTAATTTTTGAACGTTCCTTGAAATTTAATAAAGAATGATCTTTGTAGTAAGAGTCCGATACAATACAAACCACACCGATTTTGGAGAAAGATGATTTGATTTTATTTGCAAGAGTACTTTTGCCAGATGCTGTTCCACCACAAATACCAATTAAAGGCATATTATTTTTTTAAACTTTTAACGTATTTTTCATCAATTATTTTTTCATACTTATTTCCCCATGTATTTAAAGTGTAGTTCATTATATCAGCAATTTCATCGTCATAGAGCCCCATTTTTTCCATTCTAGAATTGTATTTAACTCCATTCACAATTATTTCTCCGTCAATTCCCCCAAATTTTAAAGCTTTAATGCTTTCTTCCAAATGATTAAATAAAAAATCGGATTCAGCTATTGGTGGGATGATTCCTTTTTGACCTTTTCCGTCTGGCATGTGACATCGAACGCAGAAATCCTCATATAATGACTTGCCTCTTTTTATAGATTCATTTAATTTAATGTCTTGAGAAAAGATTGCAAAAGGTAATAACAGGTAAACAAAATTTAAAATTTTCATTTTCTTGGTAAAATTTTATAAACACCTTTGTTTTCAATTGAAACATAAATATATCCGTCTGGACCTTGTACAACATCTCTAGGTCTTCCAAGGCCCTCGGCAATTTTTGATCTTGATATAACTTTATTGTTTTCAATTTCAATTCTTTCAATATATTTAAAAACTAAGGCACCTGCTAATAAGCTGCCTTTCCATTTAGGGTAAACTTCACTAGATATATATTCAAAGGAACTTGGAGCTATTGAAGGTAACCAGTAATAAAGTGGTTGTTCCATTCCAGGAAGACTTTTGTTTTTTGTAATAGTAGTTCCACTGTAGTTTATTCCAAAGGTTATTTTCGGCCAACCATAATTTTTTCCTTTTTCAATAATATTTATTTCATCACCTCCTTTAGGACCATGTTCATTAGTCCATATTTTTCCAGTTTCAGGATGTTTAAATATCCCTTGAGGATTTCTATGTCCATAAGAATATATTGCCTTTTTTGCATTTGGAGTATAATAAAAAGGATTATCGCTAGGAACAGTTCCGTCATCTTTGATTCTATAAACTTTACCACCATCAACAGAAATATCTTGTGGGTTAACGTTTCTATCTCCTCTGTCACCTATTGTAAAGTAAAGATATTTTTCATTATCAAATACCATCCTACTACCAAAATGTTGACCTTTTCTAGAAACAGGTGATCCTTCGTAAAGAACTTCTAAATTTTCTAAAGAATCATTTACCAATTTAGCTCTGGCTATTGCAGTATTTCCTCCATCGTCTTTATTTTTACTAAAAGCATATGATAAATAAACTAGTCTATTCTTATTAAAATCAGGGTGTAGTTCTAAATCCAACAATCCACCTTGTCCCCTAAAATAAACTTCAGGTACACCTTTTATTTCTTTTTTAACTCCATCTTTATAATGAATTATTGAACCCGATTTTATTGAAGCTAAAATTGAGTTATCTTCTAAAATTTCTAACCCCCAAATTAAATTTTCATCTTCAAAAACAAGTTCCATTTCATAATTTTTTTCATCAACAACTTTAGAACTTCCTATATTATCTAAAGGTTTTATTTCTTGAGCACAAGAAAAATTCAAAAGAAAAAAAGTCAAGGAAAGATAGATTGATAGTATTTTTTTCATAGATTTTAATTTTTAGTTTAAAAAAGCTTTTGTTTAAAATATAAATAACAACTAAAATTAGATTAATTATGTCTAAACATAAATTTACAGCAAAAATATTTCATATATGTTTTAGATATTTTATTGTCGGGATGACAGGATTTGAACCTGCGACCCCACGGCCCCCAGCCGTGTGCGCTAACCGAACTGCGCTACATCCCGATATTACAAATATAGAATTATTGATATATAAGTAGATGACAACTTACTAAAAGAATAAAAATGAAAAAAATACGTTAATGTCATTTAATTATTTAGATTCATTCAACAAAAAAATCCTTGTAAATCATTGACTTACAAGGATTGTTGTCGGGGTGGCAGGATTCGAACCTGCGACCTCCGCGTCCCAAACGCGGCGCGATAACCGGGCTACGCTACACCCCGAAAATTAGCCAGCAAATATAGGATTATTTCAAAAATCATCAAATAATAGTTGATATTATTCATAATAAATTTTGCTGATAACTTTTTAAAGATTTTTCAATATCTAACACTCAAAAAAATTAAATTTGCTATTAAAATATTATAATGTCAGTTGAAAAAATTAAAACTCTAATAATTGGTTCAGGACCAGCCGGTTATACAGCTGCAATTTATGCTTCTAGAGCTGATCTAAAACCAGTGCTTTATACTGGTTTAGAGCCAGGTGGTCAATTAACAACTACAACAGAAGTAGATAATTTTCCAGGCTACCCTAATGGTGTAGACGGTCCAACTATGATGGTCGATTTACAAAAGCAAGCTGAAAGATTTGGAACTGATGTTAGAATAGGAATGATATCTTCCGTCACTTTTAGTGACACGGTTGGAGGAGTTCATAAAATTATTGTTGACAATAATAAAGAAATTGAGGCAGAAAGTGTTATAATATCAACTGGAGCCACAGCAAAATATCTTGGATTACCATCAGAACAAAGGCTTAGGGGTGGAGGAGTGTCTGCTTGTGCTGTTTGTGATGGTTTTTTTTACAAAGGTCAAGATGTTGCAATAGTTGGTGGAGGTGATACTGCAGCTGAGGAAGCTACATACTTATCCAACATTTGTACTAAAGTCACAATGATTGTTAGAAGGGAAGAGATGAGAGCTTCTAAAGCTATGCAACATAGAGTTAATTCTAAAGATAATATTGAAATTTTGTATAATTCTGAAATTAAGGAAGTTTTAGGTAAAGATATTGTTGAAGGTGTAAGTATTATAAATAATCAAACTAACGAAATTAAAAATGTTAAAGTAACGGGATTGTTTATAGCAATAGGTCATAAGCCAAATACTGATATTTTTAAAAATCAACTGACTATGGATGATTCAGGATACATAATTACTAAAGGTAAATCAACCCATACTAATAAACCTGGGGTTTTTGCTTCTGGAGATGTTCAAGATAAAGATTATCGTCAGGCAGTAACAGCTGCTGGAACTGGATGTATGGCTGCTCTTGACGCTGAAAGGTATTTGGCATCAATAAAATAAATAATTATTAGTATATTTATACTAGATTTTTATGAGCAAATTCAAACTTTTTGTTAGAAATCAAATGTCCTTTTTTTGGTTGCCATCTGCATGGTTTTGTGGAGTAAAAGTTGATAGTCTTAATTCTAATTCTTGTACAGTAGGTGTTAAACACAATTTTTTTAATAAAAATCCTTTTAATTCACTTTTTTGGGCAGTACAAGGGATGGCTGCGGAAATGCCCGGAGGTCTATTATTAATGAAAAAAATCAAAAGAAGTGGCCATAGCGTGGCCATGCTTTTAATTGGTTCTAACTCTAGTTTTAAAAAAAAAGCAGTTGGAAAAATTTTTTTCACCTTTGATAAAGGTAAAGATTTAGATAAATTTTTAAATAATGCTATTATTACAAAAAAAGCACAAACAATTTCAATAAAAACTAATGGAATTGATGAAAATGGCGATGTTGTTTCTGAGTTCTCTTTTATGTGGAGTATAAAACTTCGATCAAAAAAATAACTATTAACATTTTTTTTAGATTTTTTTTAAATATAATTTATACTTTAGATCTATATTGTAATTTAATGTCAAGGTCTTTTTATAAATACACTATTTATATTTTAAAAAAAGTAAGTTTTAATCCAAAGCTGTTTAGAAAAGAATTATTAAAAGCTTCAAAAAGATTGCTTCCACATGAATATAATGAGCTTATGATATGGGTTAAAAATTATACATTTCAAAACCCTCATCTTTATAATGCAATAATTTAGTATTCAAATTATTTTTACATCCGAAAAAAAATTTTCTTTTTTTAATTCATTTTTAATAATTTCTAAGATTTCTAAAATATAATCCTTTTTCAGATTGGTTTTTTTATAAACAAAACATATTTCTCTGGCGGGATATGGTGATTTAAAATGATGTATATTTTTTTTTATCGAATCACTTAATTCTTGAACTTTTAAATAGGGGATAATGGATAATCCCATTCCTCTGTCAGATAATTTTATTATAGTATCTAAATTGCTAGATATAATATTTTTTTTAAATTTTTTATTTCTAAAAATATTGTAAATACTTTTTGTTAAGTTGTTTGATTTTGCTTGAATTATCATATCCAATGGGGATATGTCATTTAAAGTTATTTTTTTATTGTAATTCTTTTTGAGTTTCTCAGGAATTAGAACCATTAACGGTTCATAATAAAAGGGTATTGAAATTAAGTCAATTGAATTTTTTGGTTTGTCAGTGATCAAAAAGTCTAGGTCTTCCTTTATTAAGTAATTTAATAGCTTATTTTTTTTATCCTCAATTATTTTAATTGTATTATGATTATTTAATTTTTTTATAGGTAAATAATTTACAATTGACTCAAAACCAAGAGAAATTCCAATACTTAATTTTTTTGAAAACATGTCTATATAAAACTCCTTAGTTTTTTTGATTTTTGAGGTTTCAGTTATTACAAGTTTAATTTGATTGATTAGTTTTTTTCCAATTTTTGTTTTTTTTAATGGTTTCGATTCTCTATTAAAAATTATTACTCCTAATTCCTTTTCTAATTTGTTGATTTGCATGCTTAAAGTTGGTTGTGCTACATTACATGCTTTGGCAGCTTTAGTAAAATTTTTAAACTTATCTAATGCTAATACATAGTTAAATTGCGTTATTGTCATAATTCTTTATATCTATAAAAATATGAATTTAATAAGAAAAATCTATTCTATTATTTGAACATCAAATCTTACATCCTCTAGTGGCCATTCTCTTTTGTCGGTTTCTAAATTTGAGATTTTATCGACAACATCCATTCCCTTAATTACTTTACCAAAAGCCGTATAATTTTTATCTAAGTGATATGCTCCATCAATTTTTTGAACAATAAAAAATTCATATGGAGATGCTAATTTATGTGGATTTTCAATTTCACTACTTGGCATTGAAATTGTTCCTCTGTGATGCTTATATCCTTTTTTTGTGTCTGTCGGTAACAAATACCTCCCAATTTTCCTTCTTTTTATTGATGTACTTATATTATCAGAATTTCCACCTTGAATGATAAAACCTTTGACAACTCTATGAAAAAATTCCCCATTGAAATATTTTTTTTTAGTTAAGTATATAAAATTAGATCGATGATAATGAGTGTTTTTGAATAATAAAATATCAATATTTCCATATGATGTTGATATTCTTACTTTATTTTCTTTATTTTTTTTTCCATATTCAAACAAGAATGGAATTGCATTCTTATCATCAAGAACAAATTCTTTTTTTACTATTTTATTTTCAGTTTTTATAATTTTTTGAATTGGCTTAGGATTACTAACTTTTTCTTTATTACTTATATCTTTACATGAAACAGCTAAAAGAAAAATAAAAAGTATTTTAAAAAAGTGCATTTTAAGAATTTTAAAAAAATATTATTAAAAATAAGAGATTATGAACTTCCTGGTCATGATTATTTATTAAAAATTGCTCCACCATCTAGAATTAAAACATTAAAGTCATTTAAAATACCAGATTCTGCCAAAACAGCTTCTGTTATTTTGTTATTTTATCCTGATCATAAAAATGAAACTAGGTTTGTATTGATTTTGAGAAATAGTTATAATGGAGTTCATTCTAATCAAATTGGATTTCCAGGAGGTAAAATTGAAAAGAAGGACAGATCATTATTTGATACTGCAGTTCGTGAATGTGAAGAGGAAATAGGTGTAATAAAAAATGATATTTTTCAAGTAGGAAAATTATCTCCTGTTTATATACCACCTAGTAATTTTAATGTTTATCCTTTTATAGGTTGTATTGATTATGAGCCTATTTTTTTTCCAGATTCTAAAGAAGTTTCCAAAATAATTAATCCAACATTTGAAACATTATTGAATTTGAAAATTATCAAATCAAAAATTACATTAAAAAACGATGAGCAGTTGGTTCCTTCATATATAATTGATGATCATATAGTTTGGGGAGCTACCGCAATTATGATTCATGAATTTAAACTATTGTTTAAACATGTTCTTAATTCTTAATACATTTGTCAAACCAAAAATAACATGTGAATATTTTTAAACGTAATCCCTTTGGACATTACTTATTTATAAAGAAATGGTTAATACGTATTCTTGGCGTCTTAACTCATCAAAGATTTAATCGTTTTAATAAATTAAAAATTGAAGGATCTGATGTTTTAAAATCTCTTCCAGACAATAATGTTTTGTTCGTTTCTAATCATCAAACTTATTTTGCTGATGTTGCAGCTATGTTTCATGTCTTTAATGCCAGTTTAAGTGGACGGGTTGATTCAATAAAAAATATGACATACTTATGGCAACCAAAATTAAATATATATTATGTTGCTGCTAAAGAAACAATGAAAGCAGGATTACTTCCAAGAATTTTAGCATATGTTGGATCTGTTTCAATTGAAAGAACTTGGCGATCAAAAGGTGAGGATATTAACAGACAAGTTAAAATGAGTGATATAAGTAATATTGGAACCGCTCTAAAAGATGGATGGGTTATTACCTTTCCTCAAGGAACAACAACTCCTTTTAAACCTATAAGAAAAGGGACAGCACATATAATTAAGAAATATAAACCAATTGTTATTCCCATAGTTATTGATGGTTTTAGAAGATCTTTTGATAAAAAAGGAATTAGAATAAAAAAAAGAGATATTCTTCAATCTATGGAAATAAAAAAACCATTAGAAATAGATTATCATAACGAATCTGTTGAAAGTATTGTTGAAAAAATTGAATACGCAATAGAGCAACACCCTTCTTTTTTAAAAGTTATTTCAGAAAAAGAGTTAATAGAATTAGAAAAGACTAACAAACAAAGAGAATGGTAACTTATTTTTTAATCAATCAATGAGTTTTCTTCAATTATTCCTCCACATGCTATTCTTGAGCCAGCAGCTCCTGATGGTTGAGATTTAAAGTCATCAAAACCTTCATGAATTATAATTGATTTACCTAAAATATTTTTTGAAATATCATCACAATTCAAACACCACAAATCCGTTGTAAACGTAACAGCTCCATTACCCTCATTATCAACTGTAAAATTTCCTATATCTCCTCTATGAAATCCAGTTGAATCGCCCCATTTTCCATGCGCTTCTAGTGTCGGATTCCAATGACCACCTGCTGATGAACCATCAGCTGATGAACAATCTGATTTTTCATGAATATGGATTGCATGTTCACCAGGGTTTAAACCTTTGATTTGAGCTTTCATCGTTACTTTTGAATCTTTTTCAACAAAAACAATAAATCCATTAGTTTCTGATGAGTTTTTAGATTCAAGTTCAACAACAACCATGTTGGGAACTGAACAGCTAAAAATTGTAAAGGATAAAAAAAATAATAATATAGACTTTGTCATAGTTATTAATTTAGTTTTGCATAATTTTTGTTATAGTGAATTTATGAAAAAAAAACTAGCATTGTGTTTCTTTTTAACAAGTTTTATTTCATGTGGATTACTTTCTGAAAACACAATTCCTGTAGTTTACAATAGCGAATCTTTCACAGATTTTAAATTCAGCAAAGCACCTGATTATAAGAATATCTATTCATGGGCAGTTCACCCTGATACTAATATTAATGTTTTTGATTGGCTTTCCCAAAAAAAAGAAAATTTACCAGTTGACACTTTTTTTATTTATCCAACTCTTTTAACTGATAAGAAGGATACTAGATGGAATGCTGATATTTTTAACGATGATACCAGAAAATATATTTTAAATTCTTCAGTTAAATTTCAAGCCTCAGCTTGGTATTCTACAGGTAATTTATATGTTCCTTATTATAGACAAGCTCATTTAAGAGTTTTTAAAGAACCTTTTTGGAATAACGGAGGAAAAGAGGCATATGAAATGGCATACAATGATATAAAAGAAGCATTTGAAACTTATTTAAATGAATTTAATAACGGCAGACCAATAATTATAGCTGGTCATAGTCAAGGGGCTGGTCACGCTAAAAGATTGTTACAAGATTATTTTGATAACAAACCTTTAAAAAAAAAATTAATTGCAGCTTATTTAATTGGAACTAAAATCACTGATCAAGATTTTAAAACTATACCAATAATGATAAATAAATACGAAACAGGAGGATTTGTTACATGGAATACTTATCGCTTAATGTCTGAAAGAAAAACAAATAAAATTTCAACTACAATAAACAGAGAATGGATTACAGATGCTTTATGTTCCAATCCAATTACATGGGATTTAAACACTTCAACTCAATATGATGATCATAAAGGTTTTCTTTATATAAATAATAAATTATTCCCAAGATCTGTTAGAATTGAATCAATGGATAACAAAATACTTGTTAAACTTCCTAAAATGGATTTTTTTAAAAAGGTTTTGCTTTCCTCAGTTAAAGACTACCATAAGGCTGATGTTAATCTTTTTTGGGAGGATATTAGAATTAACAGTATAGACAGATCTAAAGCTTACTTAAATGAATTATAAAATCATTATTTTTACATATTGAAAAAAACTGTCTTTTTGTCCTTGTTTTTTTGGTTACTTAGCTATAAATTAAGTTATTCTCAAAATTTTATAATAGGAACAATTTACTATGAAGATAGTTTGGGTGAAAAACTTCCTCTTTCTGGAGTTTCTGTATTTTGGGAAAATACTACAATAGGAACTCTATCAGATTTGGATGGTAATTATAAAGTTCCATTTTCTAATTCATCAAATAGATTATTATTTAAATATTTAGGTTTTAAGGATCAAATCATTCAATATAGCAATCAATCCACTATAAATATTACAATGATTGAAGATGAAAATATTTTGGATGAGGTTATTTTAAATAAAAAACAAAAAACAATTCAAAAGTCATATTTTAAAACCCAAAACATAATAAACGTTTCTAGTGAAGAACTTTTAAAAGCAGCTTGTTGTAATATTTCTGAAAGTTTTGAAACTAATCCATCTATTGATGTTAATTATTCAAATTCAATTACAGGTACAAAACAGGTAAAAATGCTTGGACTAGAAAGTCCTTATTTACTCATAACAGAAGAGAATATTCCGATGATTAGAGGTGCTTCACAAGTTTATGGTTTATCGTTTATACCTGGAACATGGGTTGAATCTATGCAAATAACAAAAGGCTCTGGATCTGTTACTAACGGATTTGAAAGTATTTCAGGTCAAATTAATGTAGAACTAAATAAACCATTTTCAGACTCACCATTTTTTATAAATATTTATTCAAATAACATGGGTCGTAATGAAATTAATTTACACAGTAATAAAATAATAAATGATAAATTGAGTTCCGGATTATACATTCATGCAAACAAAAATGACCATATACTTGATAATAATAACGATGGTTTTCTTGATCATCCAATTTCTGAGGCGTTAAATTTGTTCAACAGATGGCAATACATCAATCCATCAAAAGGAACAGTTATATTTCTTGGATACAGGTTTATGAGTGATAAAAAAGAAATTGGAGAAAACACTAAGGATAAAGTTTTTATTCGTGAATCCTGGTTAGGGGAAATTAATACAAAAAGATTTGATTCAAATTTTAAAATTGGATATGTTAATCCCTCAATACCATATCAATCTTTAGGATTTCAAATGGCCTATTCATACCACGATCAAGATTCTTTTTTTGGTAAAAGAAATTATTTGATCAATCAAAAAAGTTTTTACTCAAGTATAATGTATAATTCAATAATTGGAAGTACTTTAAATAAAATTAAGTTAGGACTAAACTATTCTTACGATGATTACGATGAGCTTTTCAATCGAGTTTCAATTGACATGATTAGTAGTTCTCAAAGGATTGATAACTCTATTGGTGGTTTTTTTGAATATAGTTACGATAGTTTAGATGAAATTAGTTTAGTAGCTGGAATTAGATATGATTTTCATAACAATCTTGGAAATTTTTTTACACCAAGACTTCACTTAAGATATCAACCATTTGAAAAATCTGTTATAAGACTTTCTGCCGGAACTGGAAGAAAAGCATCTAACGTGATTTCTGAAAATCAAAATATCTTTGCTACTGGAAGAGAAATATTTTTACCAAAAAATGTTGGAAAATTCTATGGATTAGCACCAGAAAAAGCATTTAATTATGGGGTAAGTTTCAGACAGGGATTTGATATTAATAATAGGCAAGGTGATGTAACTATTGATTATTATGTGACAGATTTTGATAATCAAGTCGTAGTTGATTGGGAAGTGCAAGGGGAAGTTTCTTTTTATAACTTAAAGGGAAATAGTTATGCGAAAAGTTTGCAAGTTGATCTTGAATACGAGTTTAATGATAATTTTTATTTAAAATCTACTTACAAAAACTACAATGTTAAGAAACAGTACAAAACAGGATTTTTCCAAAGTCCATTGACCCCAAAGAATAGATTTTTTACAAATATTGAAGCCTCAACAAACACAAAGAAAAATGGATCAAAATGGAAATTTGATTTAACTTACAATTGGATTGGTAAGCAAAGAATACCTAAACATAATTTAAGTTTAGTAAAAGGATTTTCAAATTCTTATTCTCTACTAAATAGTCAAATAACCAAAGTTTTTTCTAAAAAATTTGAATTATATTTAGGAGGTGAAAATATCTCTAATTATAAACAAGATAAACCAGTTTTAGGAGGGTACCCGTTTGGAACAGATTTTGACACCTCCATTGTATATGCTCCATTACACGGGTCGCTTTTTTATATAGGATTAAGATTAAAAAGTTAACTTTATAAAATGAAACAAATAGTAATTTTTACTCTTTTATTTTCTTCAATATGCTATTCACAATCTAATTCTATTTCAGAAAAGGCTTCCTTTAAAGTTTTGGGAGTATGCGAAATGTGTGAAGAAAGAATTGAAAAAGAAACTATTAAGCTTAAGGGAGTTAAATATGCTGATTGGGATATTTTATCGAATAATATTTCTATAATATACAATTCAAAAAAAATTGATCTTGATAAGATTCACAGACATATATCTTTATTGGGTCATTCAACAGAAAAGTATAAGGCTCCACAAGAAACTTACAACTCTCTTCCTGATTGTTGTAGATATGAAACAATCGATCCACATTAAATAAAAAAAATCTATGAAAACTAATACTAAAATATTTCTCGCTGCATCAATAGGATTACTTATTGGTTATTTTATACCTAACTTTTTTTCTAACAAAAATTCTAAAATAGTTAATGAAGTAAAGTCAGAAAAAATTGTTGAGTTAATGGGTACTGAAACTTCTTTTGGAGTTAAAGGAAACTGTAAGATGTGTAAAAAAACTATTGAGACATCAGCACTTAATCTTGATGGAGTTCACAAAGCAGAATGGAATGTTCAATCTAAGCAAATTAATCTTGTATATGATGATCAATTAGTTGAACTTATGACAATACATAATGCGATAGCTTCATCTGGTTATGCTACTGATTTAGTAGATTTAAATAAGGAAGCTTATGATAATCTACCTCTTTGTTGTAAATATGACCCAGAAAATTAATTTTTTTTATTAAATTTATTTCAATTAAAAAATCTATCATGAAAAAATATTTATTGTTAATAATTACATTTGTTTTTATCAGTTGTAATAATGAGGTTAAAACTGAAAATTTAAAATCAGATTTTTCTTCATTTTTTAAAAATGGAGATATTATGACAAGTGCAACACAAGATCCCCTTGGAAATGTATTTTCATATCCAACAGGTGAAGCTTCAGTCACTAGTCAAGTTAAAGTTTGGGAGCCAGGCTTTAAATCTCCTTGGCATTACCATCCTTACACTGGAGTTGCATATGTGGTTCAAGGAGAGTTAACAGTGAACTACGATACTGAAACTTCCCTTGATGCTAAGGGAGATGAAAAAACAATTATTCTTTCTGAAACATATAAAGCAGGTGATAAAGCATTTTTAGGTGTGGCAAACACATGGCACCTTTCTGAAAATAAGGGTTCTGAAGATCTTATTTTTATTGTATCGTGGCTTGGAGAAAAAGATAAACCTATAGCTGTTTTATCTGAGTAATTTTCTTAAAAATTTATAAAAAAAAGCTCCCAAAAGGAGCTTTTTTTATAGATCAAAATTTATCCCTTGAGCTAAGGCTAGTTCACCTGAATAATTAATAGTATTGGTTTGTCTTCTCATATATACTTTCCAAGCATCAGATCCACTTTCTCTACCACCTCCTGTTTCTTTTTCACCTCCAAATGCACCTCCGATTTCAGCTCCTGATGTTCCAATATTTACATTTGCAATTCCACAATCGCTTCCCGATGCTGATAAAAATATTTCAGATTCTTTAAGGTTTTTTGTCATAATTGCTGACGATAGTCCCTGTTTTACATCGTTCATAATTTTAATACCATTCTCAACTTCACCATCATATTTAATTAAATATAATATAGGAGCAAATGTTTCTGTTTGAACTATTGAAGCCTCGTTTTTTATTACTGCTATTGCAGGTTTAACATAACAACCACTTTCATATCCTTTTCCTTCTAAAACTCCTCCCGTTACAATAAATTTTCCTCCTTGTTTTATAACCTTTTCTAATGCTTTATTATAATGATTAACAGCATCTATGTCAATTAAAGGCCCAACATGATTTCTTTCATCTAAAGGGTTTCCAATTTTTAGTTGAGAATAAGCTTTTATTAATTCTTTCTTTATTACAGAAACTATTGATTCATGCACAATGATTCTTCTGGTTGTTGTACACCTTTGTCCGCAAGTTCCAACAGCTCCAAAAACAATATTAATAACTGCTTGTTTGATATCAACACTTGGTGTAACAATTATTGCATTATTTCCTCCCAGTTCAAGTAAAGATTTTCCAAGTCTTGCACCAACTTTTTGAGCTACATCTTTACCCATTCTAGTTGATCCTGTAGCTGAAAGTAGATTTATTCTTTTGTCTTCTGACATCCATTTACCAACTTTACTGTCTCCATTAATTAAACAAGAAACTCCATTACTTATATTATTTTCTTTTAAAACATCAGCTATAAGTTTTTGACATACAATACTACATACTGGAGTTTTTTCTGATGGTTTCCATATGCATACATTTCCACATACCCAAGCTAGTGCAACATTCCAGCTCCATACAGCAACTGGAAAATTGAATGCTGAAATAATGCCAATTATACCAAGGGGATGATACTGTTCGTACATCCTATGATTTGGTCTTTCAGAGTGCATTGTTAGACCATATAATTGTCTTGATAGTCCAACTGCAAAATCACAGATATCAATCATTTCTTGAACTTCTCCTAATCCTTCTTGTAAAGATTTTCCCATCTCAAGTGAAACTAATTCACCAAGTTCTTCTTTATTATCTCTAATTTTATTACCTAATTGTCTAACAAGTTCACCTCTTTTTGGTGCCGGTATTTTTCTAAATGATACGAATGCTTTTTGGGCATCATCAATTAATTTATCATAATCTTCTTTATTTCCAGTACTTACTTTTCCTAATTTTGATCCGTCTACTGGACTATATGAGTAAATAGAATCACCTGATCCAAACCACTCTGAACCATTTGAACATCCTTGCTGGTTTGTCTTTATTTCTAGTTTATTTAATATTTCTAATATGTTGTTTTTCATTCCTTTATTTATTGAGTTTAACAAACTTAATCAAATTTGTAATGTTTGTTTTTTAAATTAACTTGTAATTAGGAAATACTCATAATGAAAAAGAAATTTATAATTGATTCAGATATTTCAAAAGCTGAAACTTTACCTTCAATTTTTTATAAAAATTTAGAAATATTTGAAGATTTAAAATCAAAAATTTTTTTGAAATCATGGCAATATATTGGAAGCGATGATTTAATAAAAGATAAAAATTCTGTTTTTCCTCTCACTATTTTAGAGAATTATTTAAATGAACCCATTGTTCTTACTAAAGATGAGGATAATAATATTCATTGCATGACCAATGTTTGTACTCATAGAGGTAATATTTTGGTTTTTGAGCCTGGTAAATCCAAAAAACTTATCTGTATGTATCATGGAAGAAGGTTTAACAATAAAGGTGAATTTGAGTACATGCCTGAATTTGATCAAACAAAAAATTTCCCCAGATCTTGTGATCATCTACATAAATTTCCTGTAGTTAAATGGGGGAAATTACTTTTTGCAGGATTAAATCCTTCTTTTGATTTTCAGTCAATAATTGATAAAATGAATGAAAGAATTGGTTTTTTACCAATTGATCAATTTATGCCTGATAAAACTCTTTCTAAGGACTATAATGTTAATGCACATTGGGCATTGTATTGTGATAATTATTTAGAAGGCTTTCATATTCCATTTGTTCACAAAGATTTAAACGAAGTCTTAGATTACAATAATTACTTAACTGAGATTTACGATCATTGTAATTTACAAATTGGGTACAGTGAAAGTGATTCAGATGTTTTTAATTTTCCAGAAAATCATCCTGATTATGGAAAAAATGTTGCAGCTTACTACTACTGGGTTTTTCCTAATATGATGTTTAATTTTTACCCATGGGGATTGTCATTAAATATTGTTAAACCAATTTCACAATCGTTGACAAAAATTTCATTTAGATCTTATGTCTATGATGAGTCCAAATTAAATAGGGGGGCAGGAAATCAACTACAGAAAGTAGAGGAGGAAGATGAATTTGTTGTTGAGAATGTTCATAACGGCTTAAGATCAGTTTTTTATAAAACTGGAAGATTTTCTCCAACTAGAGAACAAGGTGTTCATCATTTTCATAAACTAATTTCTGACTTTATGAATCAATGATTAAAAAAACCTTGTGCTTATTTTTAATATAGTTCCATTAAATAAAATAAAAAAACCTCACTACTTAAATGAGGTTTTTTAGTGATCGCGAGAGGATTCGAACCTCTGACCGTCTGCTTAGAAGGCAGATGCTCTATCCAGCTGAGCTACGCGACCCTTTTTTGACGAATGCAAATGTAAAAAAATATGTTTAAATTTAAAGATATCAATATGTTTTTATTTATTTAAAAATTATGGACTCATATGCTTCAATTTTACTTTGGGTAATTCCAGGTTTTATGTTAATGATGACTTTTGAAATCTTATATGGTCACTTTAACAATAAACAAACCTATAGTTTTATGGATACTCTTTCTAGCCTGAGTTCTGGAATAACAAATATTTTGAAAGATTCGTTAGGGCTTGTAGTTGTTATACTATCATATCCATATATATTAGATTCAATTGCATTTTTTGATTTAGAGTCTAGTATACTTTTATATGTTGTAGCTTTTATATGTATTGATTTTGCTAGCTATTGGAATCATAGATTAAATCACAAAATAAATATTTTTTGGAATAGACATGTTATTCACCATAGTAGTGAAGAATTTAATCTAGCATGTGCTTTGAGACAAAGTATTTCAGCATGGATTGGATTTGGTGCATTATTTTTAATTCCAGCAGCTTTTTTTGGCGTTCCACCTGACATTATTACTATTTTAGCTCCTTTACATTTATTTGCTCAGTTTTGGTACCATACTCAACATATTGGAAAGCTTGGTTTTTTGGAATATATAATAGTTACTCCCTCTCAGCATCGTGTTCATCATGCTATAAATCCTATATATATAGACAAAAATCTTTCTGCAATTTTTTGTATTTGGGACAGAGCTTTTGGTACTTTTCAAGAAGAATTGGATGATGAACCTCCAGTTTATGGAGTTTTAAAACCTGTTAATACATGGAATCCTTTGATAATAAACTTTCAACATGCTTATAATGTCATTGCAGATGCATATAATACTTCAAGCTTAAAAGATAAGTTAAGAATATGGTTTATGCCAACTGGATGGAGACCGAAAGATGTAATCGAAAAATTCCCAAGAAATGTAATTAAAGATCCACATAATAGATCTAAATACAGACCTAATTATTCAATTTTTCTAAAGTTTGTAGCTGTATTTCATTTTGTTTCGATAAACTTTTTAGTTTATTTTTTTTTAAGCAATTTTTCATTAATAGTTGATGATTTAAAATTTTTGATTGGAGTATTAATTTTTGTTGCTATTTTTGGATTTACATCTCTATTAGATTTGTATAAATGGGCTCCTTGTTTTGAAATAATTAGATCAATTTTGTCAATTGTAGCATTATATTATATAAATAATCAATTATTACTAACAAATTATAATTTAGAATTTTCTATAATGACAATTTATTTTACATTATCAATTATTATATCAGCAATTTTAATTTTTTACAAAGATCATGTTTTGATAAGATTTAAATAACTAGTAGATTAATTTTGTCTAATTTTTTTTGAATATTTTTTAGGAACACCTGATAAAAATTTCTCAAATTTTTTCATAACTAATAAATGTAGTTTAGCTTGTGTATATTTATAAATATACCATGGTAGACTGGGAACATATTCATGAATTCCAGCTATCATATACTTATCGTTAAGTACTGATCTAAATTCTAGCCATCCTAATGATGTTCTTTTTACCAACCATCCCCCAGTTATATAAAATAATTTTCTTTTATCATCACTTCTCAATTTGATTACTTTTAGTTCCAATAATAAGATCGAAAAAAAATTAAATTTTATAAATTCACCATCAAAATTTGCTTTAATAAGGTTTGCAAATTTTTTTGTCAACCAAATCGGATATATTCTAGCAATAAAATCAGTAGATCTATTACTCGGATTATAAATTCTTTGTATGCTTCTAACTGTATTTTCTTTTCTTTTTCTTGGAAAAAATTCTGGGTTTTCAGGTACTTTTTCTTTAGGGTAAAGAGCCTTTTCTACGCTGTCTTCAACAGTAATATAGTCTATGGGTAGGCTAATACTGTTTTCCGGATTTAGTGTCATTTTATGTTTTAAACTTTCAACTAATGGGGAAACTAAAAATTTACTAGTTCCAGTAATTACACTGACCCATAATTTTGATAATCCAATTGTAATAAATGATAGTGAAAAAATAAGCCTTCTTTTTTTCATTTTTTTTGCAGTAATCTTTAGCAAATCCATATAAGAGATGATTTGATTTCCTCCAATTTCTAATGGCTTATTGAATGTTGTTTCATTACCAATGGACCATTTAATTATTTTTAATGCATCTAAAATATCTATCGGTTGATTCAATGATTTTGTCCACTCAGGACATGCCATTAAAGGAAGATTTTTTACTAATTTTTGAACTATTTTAAATGAAGATCCATTAGGTCCAATAATTATTCCAGCTCTAATTGAAGTTAACGGAGTTTCTCTTGATCCTAAAGTTTTTTCGACTTCATATCTAGATTTTAAATGCTTAGAAATACTTTGCTCATCTTTTGGTAAGATTCCTCCAACGTAAATTATTTGTTTAACGTTGCACTCTTGAGACGCTCTTGAAAAATTATCTGCCAATAAAATATCTGTATCCTCAAATTCTCCTTGATTAAGCCTTGTTGATGGCATCATTGAGTGAACTAAATAAATTCCAATATCAGCTCCTCTTAATGCTTCTTTAGTACTAGAAATTGAATATAGATCAACTTGTTTCCATTCAACTTTTTCAAAGTCAGAATTTTTTACTTTATTTCTACTTAAAGCAACAATTTTATATTCGTGTTTATATTTAGCTATAAACCATTTTCCAATAAACCCTGTTGCACCTGCAATTACTATCTTTTTTTTCAATAATTAAGATTTAAATTATTTATAAAAATGAAAACATTTACAATAAAATATAAAAATGCAGGAAAGGACTTAATAAGACCATCTTTAACTATTAATCTTAAGCCAAAACCCAGAGACATTAGTAAAGCTAATCCAAATGATGATATTAGTGTCATGACTGGAAAAAAGTTTCCAAATAATAGACCAAATCCACCTGTTAGTTGAGCGCAACCAACTGTAGATCTAAATTTTGATATTCCCCATCTTTTAAACTCAGATTTCATTATATTAGATGTAAACGAAAGGATTCCATAAATAACGAAAGAAATTGCTGAAAAAAATTCTAATATTTCTGGAATTAATGTTTTCATTTAAAATTGTTTTAATAAATTTTATACTCTTAAGATATGAAGTATTTATATAAAATTCTCGTTTTACTTTTATTTATTCCTCAAATATCAAATTCACAGGACGATATACTGACAAAGATAAATGAAATCGCAACTCTTGAGCAGAAAGTTATGATGCCCATGCGAGATGGTGTAAGACTAGCTACAGATATTTATTTACCAAAAACTGATAAAAAAGTTCCAATTATTTTTTCAAGAACGCCTTATAATTTTAATTCTTGGGGTGATGGAGAACAAAAAAACAGAACTCACCAAAGAGCCTATGAAGCTTTAAAAAGAGGATATGCATATGTTGTACAAAACGAGCGAGGAAGATATTATAGCGAAGGAGAATGGGATATTTTAGGAATCCCTTTAACAGACGGTTATGACGCTTTTTCTTGGATGAGTAAACAACCTTGGTCTAATGGTAAAATAGGAACACTTGGATGTTCTTCAACTGCAGAGTGGCAAATGGCAGTTGCTGCACTTGACCACCCATCTCACGCGGCAATGGTTCCACAAGCCTTTGGAGCTGGAGTAGGAAGAGTCGGAGATTTTTACGAGCAAGGTAATTGGTATCGTGGAGGTGTTGAACAACTTTTATTTGCTACTTGGTTATATGGCGTAGAACACGACAAATTTAAACCTAGAATCCCAGATGGTGCTACTCAAGAAGATTTAATTAGAATTTCTAGATTTTATGATTTAGCTCCTGAGAATCCGCTTATTGATTGGTCTGAAAAAATAAAACATTTACCTCTTCAAGATTTATTAAAAAATGTTGGAGGAAAAAAGGAGATTTTTGATAAGATGATTAGAAGAAAACCTAACGATTCAGATTGGTACAAAGGTGGATTGTATCACGATAATATGGATTTTGGTGTTCCTAGCTTTTGGTTTGTGTCTTGGTACGATGTTGCTACAACTCCAAATATTGCTTTATTTAATCACGTTAGAGAGAATTCGGTAGACGATTATGTAAATGAGAATCAATATTTAATTATCTCTCCAACATTACATTGCGGTTTTAATCGTGCAACCGAAAATACTGTGGTTGGAGATTTGAGTGTAGGAGATGCAAGATTAAATTACGATGAGCAAATTTATGATTGGTTTGATTTTATGTTAAAAGGAAAAGACAACAACTTTAAAGAGAATACACCAAGAGTTCAATATTATACAATGGGTTCAAATGAGTGGCAAAGTTCTGATGTTTGGCCTCCAGAAAATACTGAAATGACCAAATTTTACCTTAGTAGTAATGGTAATGCAAATACTTTAAATGGTGATGGGAAACTAACTACTTTAAAAAGAAAAATTCAAGATAAGCCGGATTCATTTATTTATGATCCAGAAAATCCTGTTGATTCATACGGAGGTGGAGTTTGTTGTATGGGAAATGCCGTTAAAGGGGGTGCATTCGATCAAAGAGAAATTGAAAAAAGAAAGGATGTTTTGGTTTATACATCAGAACCCTTAAAAAATGGTTTTGAAGTAACAGGATTTATTGAATCAACTATTTATATTTCATCGGATGTAAAAGATACTGATATTACTATTAAATTAATTGACGTTCACCCTGATGGTAGTGCCTATAATATAGATGAGACTATACAAAGAGTTAGATTTAGAGAAGGATATGATAAAGAAGTTTTTATGGAAAAAGGAAACATTTATAAGGTAGATCTATCAAAAATGTCAACCAGTAATTATTTTAAAAGAGATCACAGAATTAGAATAGAAGTTTCTAGTAGCAACTTCCCAAGATTTGCCAGAAATTTAAATACTGGTGGAAATAATTACGATGAGTCTAAGGGAATAAAAGCAAATAATGTTATTTATCATTCAAAAAAGTATCCCTCTAATATTACACTTCCAATTGTATTACAAAATAAACAGAAATTTTAGATGGAAAGAAATTATGATGCCATTGTAATTGGCACTGGAGTTAGTGGAGGATGGGCAGCTAAGGAATTATCTGAAAAAGGTTTAAAAACTTTGGTCTTAGAAAGGGGAAGAATGATTAAGCATATTGAAGATTATAAAACTGCAAATAAAGAAGACTGGGACTATCCATCCGGAGATGTTATAACTCAAGAAATAAAAAAAAATCAACCAATCCAATCAAGAACTGGATATGTAAATACAGAATCAACAAAGGATTTTTTTGTTAATGACCTAGAGCATCCCTACAATGAAAAGAAAAGATTTGATTGGATAAGAGGATACCATGTAGGAGGAAGATCATTATTATGGGCAAGACAAAGTTATAGAATGACACCGTTTGATTTTGTTGCAAATAAACAGGACGGCTATGGAGTAGATTGGCCTATCAGATACAAAGACTTAGAACCTTGGTATGATTATGTTGAAAATTATATTGGGGTTAGTGGAGAAAATTTAAATCTTGATCAATTCCCTAACCAAAAGCTTTTAAAGCCAATGGAACTCAATTGTGTTGAGAAAGTCTTACAAAAATCAATTTCTAAAAATTACCAAAATAGACATATGACTATCGGAAGAGTAGCTCATATAACTGAAGGAACAAAACCTGGTATGGGTAGATCTAATTGTCATTATAGAAATAGATGCCGAAGAGGATGTCCTTTTGGGGCTTATTTTAGTAGTAATTCATCTACTTTACCGGCTGCTGATGCAACAGGTAATATGACTTTAAGACCAAACTCCATAGTATATGAAATAGTTTATGATGAGTTCAAAAATAAAGCTACTGGAGTCAAGATTATAGACTCTGAAACTAATTTGACTTACGAGTTTAATTCAAAAATTATTTTTCTATGTGCATCAACAGTTCCTTCGACATCCATTTTAATGCAATCTAAATCAAAAAGATTTCCAAATGGCCTAGGAAATGATTCTGGGGAATTAGGTCACAATATAATGGATCATCATTTTCAGATTGGGGCTGATGGATCGTTTGATGGATTTCATGATAAATATTATACCGGAAGACGTCCCAATGGAATTTATATTCCAAGGTTTCAAAATATTGGGGGTAAAACAAATACCAAGGACTTTTTAAGAGGATATGGCTATCAAGGAGGAGCAAGTAGAACAGATTGGTCAGAGTATGTTAAAGAAGCATCTTATGGTGAAAAACTAAAAAAAGCTATCACTGAACCTGGTGACTGGACTATGGGTCTCAATGGTTTCGGAGAGGTATTACCTTATCATGAAAATAAAATGTATTTGAACTATGAAAAAACAGATAAATGGGGGCTTCCTACAGTAACATTCGATGCAAGTATTAGAGAAAATGAACTTAATATGAGAAAAGACATGCAAAAACAAGCAATGGAAATGTTAGACAAAGCAGGATTTAAAGATATTAAACCAATGGAGCGTTCATACGGACTTGGATTAGGTATTCATGAAATGGGGACTGCAAGAATGGGAAGAGATCCTAAAACTTCAGTTTTAAATGCTTTTAACCAAATGCATTCAGTCAATAATCTATTTATAACTGATGGTTCATGTATGACATCCTCTGGAAATGTCAATCCATCTCTAACATACATGGCAATTACAGCAAGAGCTGTTAACTACGCAGTAAAAGAATTAAAGAATAATAAAATTTAAAAATGGACAGAAGAGAATTGTTGAAAAAGTTAGGTTTAGGTACTGGAATTGTTACTTTAAATCCAGTTACATTATCTCTTTTTCAGTCATGTCAAAATAATCTGGATTGGAATCCTGTTTTTTTTAATAAAGACGAAATTGATTTTTTAGAAACATTGTGTGAATTAATTTTACCATCATCTGATATCCTTCCTGGTTCAAAAGACCTAGATCTAGTTAGATTTATAGATTTGTATGCGTTTAACGTCCTTGAGTATGGTTCTAAGAGTTTTTTAACAAAGACATTCAAGTCCTTTAAAAACGAATATTTTGAGGAATCTGATAATTCAAACATTAATAGAATTGATAAAAATTCTATTTCCAAACTATTAAATTTTTATTTGGAAGAAAATAAAGTTAAGCATGATATTTGGATGAATGATTATATGGGATCTTCGAAATCATTATCATATATGTTTCTTTATTCTATCAGGGAACTGCTTATTAATGCTTTTAGAACTAATCAGTATATTGCAACTAATATACTTGTTTATAAACCAATTCCAATGGAACAAAAAGGTTGTGTAGATTTAAAATCTGCTACTAACGGAAAAGCATGGGCAATTGATTAAAGATTATGAAAATTAAATTTCTTTTTTTTGGACTTTTTTTGGTTTCTGTTTTATGTTACGGACAAGAAAAAGAAGATTTATTTAGTTTAATTGATGAGGAAAAAAAGATTGAATTATTGCCTGAAAAAATGATTTTCACGCAAAGTTTATTATGGGGAAAAAACGGTTTATTACGAAAAACTAACATATCACCCTTAAATCTTGAGAACAGAGAAAAAGAACTTAAGTTAAGAAAAACCATGTTGACAGCTCATCAAACTATTGGTTACATTACTTTGGCATCTATGTTGGCACAAGGTATAATTGGTGGAAAATTATATAATGGCCAGGATGATTTATATGAGACACATAAAACCATGGGTAAAATTGTGAACATCGGATATTTTACTGGTGCTGGATTATCATTGTTTTCACCTCCTCCTTTGATTAATAAGAAAGTAAAAGGGTTTAATTCAATCAAAGCACACAAAATGCTTGCAACAGTTCATTTTTCAGCTATGGTAGCAACTAATTATTATAATGATAAAAATAAGGCTAACCACAAAGCTGCAGCATACACAGCTTTTGCTAGTTATGCTACAGCTGTTTTGGTAATTAAATTTTAGTTTATGAGGAATATTATTATTGTTTTACTGATTTTTCCTTTTTTGTCTTTTGCTCAAATTGAAAATTCATGGATTTTGAATTCAGAACAATCTGTGATTGAGTATACTGCTAAACATGTTCTTCATCAATGGAAGGGTATTAACAAAAATGTTAAAGGAATATTTATCAAAGAAGAAAATAGTCAAATTGCAGTTTCTGCTAATATTTCTGATTTTGATAGTGGTATTAGTAATAGAGATTCCAATGCGATTAGAGTTTTAAATGCATTAAATTACCCACAAGTAAAATTTTACTCCAACAACATAACAATCTTTTCAGATAAAATAAAATTTGAAGGGGAACTAGATTTTCATGGAAAGAAAATTAATAAAACAATTGAGAGTAATTTTACTCAGGATGAGAACAGTATCAAAATAGAAGGTATGTTTTCAATAGTTCTTACAGATTTTGATATAAAATTACCTTCCTTGATGTTGGTTAAAATGGAAGATTTTGCTGATTTAAATTTCAAATTAATTTTTGAGAAATCTAAATAATCTTTCTTTTTAAATTAAAAATTTAAATTAAAATAGTTTTCTTAACTTTTACTATAAAATGAGAAAACTCTTTTTATTTATATTATTTGTATTTAATTCATGCGATCAAAATACGATCACTTTAGACAAAGAAATTCTTTCAAATTACAATATTGTATCAAAGCACAAAGACATTTCGGATACTCTTAATATTTATTTAAATAAAACACTTGGAACTAAATTATCTCTATCAGATCAAATTCAAAGTAAATCCATTGTAATTGAAGAAAATAAAAAAAACAAAGACTTTATCTCTATAAAGCTGACGGATTCATTAATTACTATTTCAGCAGATGATAAGGAAAATTTGTTTTATGCTACTTATGATTTTATTGAAAAATTTTTAAATGTTAGATGGCTCTCATCAGATTATACTCATTACGAAAATTTAAATTCTATAAAAATACCTAAAGACTTTTCTTACTATTATGAACCTCCAGTACTTACAAGAACAGTTCACTCAAAACTTTTTTATGAAAATTCAAATTTTGCCAACAAACTAAGAGTTACCGATGAAGCTTTTCCAAGATATGTACCTACAGCAAGAGTTCATACTTTCCATCTTTTTTTACCATACGATAAATTTTATGATAAAAATCCTGAATTTTATGCATTAAGAAATGGTAAAAGATTACCAACTCAACTTTGTTTATCCAATGAAACTGTATTGAATATTGTTAAGGATAGTGTTCGATCTTTTTTCGATAGATTTCCCAGTTCTGATGTAATTTCAGTAAGTCAAGACGACAATACTCAATATTGTCAGTGCAATAAATGTTCTAAAATTGATAAAAGTGAGGGGAGTCCTGCAGGTTCAATGATTCATTTTGTTAATAATATTGCTAAAGATTTTGATGATAAAACTATTTCAACATTAGCCTATCAGTACACAAGAACTCCACCAAAAATTAAACCACTAGAAAATGTTTTAATAACTCTTTGTTCAATTGAATGTGATAGAAATCTTCCAATTGAGAATGGATGCAAAGATTTTGCGTCTGATCTGGATGGATGGTCAAAACTTACAGATAATATTAGAATATGGGATTATACTACTCAGTTTACTAATTTTTTAGCACCTTTTCCTAATTGGGGTACATTAAAACCTAATGTTAATCTTTTTGTTAATAATAATGCCAATTGGATTTTTGAACAACATTCTAATAATAATAGTGAATTATTTGAGCTTAGAAGTTATGTAATGGCTAAGTTACTATGGAATCCAAATTTAAATTTCAATTTACTTATTAAAGAGTTCAATGATAAATACTATGGCTCAGGTGGTAAATATATTACTGAGTACATAAATACAATTCAAAGTGAGATTGAAAAAACGTCTTTTTTTCTTTTTTTATATGGAGACCCCTCACAAGGTTTTGACTCTTTTTTAAGCCCAGATAATCTTATTAAATACGATAAAATGTTCATTAATGCTTTAAAAGCTGTTGACTATAATTCCGGTTTTTATAAACGCATTCTAAGATCAAAGACTTCAATTGACTATGCAATTTTAGAGCTTTACAGAAAAAATTTCTCTGAATTATATAAGTTAACAAATTATGAAAATGGTAAAAAAAGTATTAATTCAGAATTAATTGAAAGACTTAAAGTTTTTGATCAGGTTACTTCAGAAAATGATATAACTTATATGAATGAAATGGGTTTTACTGTTAATGACTATGTTTCAAATTATCAAAAAGCACTTGTTTTAGCAATTAAAGAAAATAAAGCAAGTGGTAAAAGAGTTACTCTAATAACCAAGCCAAAAAAATATGCAAATGAAGATCCACAAGTTCTAACTGATGGTGCTCTTGGGGGAAATAGCTTTTATTCAAATTGGTTAGGCTTTGAAGGAAACGACTTAAATGCTATTATTGATTTAAACGAAAATAAATTTATAAATTCTTTAAGTATTAATTTTCTTCAAGTTACTAATCATATTGTTTTTTTTCCTTTACAAGTTGAGTTTTTATATTCTGAAAATAGTAGTGAATGGAAGACATTAGGGACTATTAAAAATAGATTTAAATTGAACCCAAAGTCAAAGGTTAATGATATTCAAACTTTTTCAATTGATACTGATGGAATTAATGCAAGATATGTGAAAGTTATTGCTAAAAATTTGAGTAAAGCTCCAATATGGCATCATGGAGCTGATTTGCCTTCTTGGATTTTTGCTGACGAACTAATAATTGAATAAATTAATATTATGAAAAAATATATATTGTCAATAGATGCTGGAACAACAAGTTCTAGAGCTATACTTTTTGATAAAAATGGAAAACAAATTTCAATTTCTCAATTTGAGTTTACTCAGATTTTTCCAAAAGAATCATGGGTTGAACATGATCCTGTGGAAATTTGGGAAACTCAATTAAGAGCCATCAAAGATGTAGTTAGTAAATCATCAATAAATGTTGAGGAAATAGACTCTGTTGGCATTACAAATCAAAGAGAAACAACAGTAATTTGGAATAAGAAAACTGGAAGGCCTGTTTATAATGCGATTGTTTGGCAGGACAGAAGAACTGCTTTTATTTGTGATGAATTAGAAAGAAAAGGATTAGAAAAACTGTTTTATGAAAAAACAGGTTTAGTTCTTGATGCATATTTTTCAGGAACCAAGATAAAATGGATATTAGATTCAGATCAGAAAGTTAAAGAAATGGCCTTAAATGGTGAATTATTATTTGGGACTATTGATACATGGTTAATTTGGAATTTAACAAAAGGAAAGTGCCATGTAACTGATTACACTAATGCAAGTAGGACTTTGCTTTTAAATATACATACTTTAGAATGGGATAAAGAATTATTAGATATCTTAAATGTTCCAAAATCTATTTTACCCAAGCTCGTTGATAGTTCTCAAAAAATTGGCTCCATTGACCCAAGTATAATTGGGTCATCAGGAATTGAAATTTGTGGAATAGCAGGTGATCAACAAGCTGCTTTATTTGGTCAAATGTGCGTTAATCCTGGAGATGTAAAAAACACATATGGAACTGGTTGTTTTTGCATGATGAATACGGGGTCTATTGCTGTTAAATCAAATAATAAAATGTTGACTACAATAGGATGGAAGATAGGTGACAAAACTACTTATGCTTTAGAAGGAAGTGTATTTATTGCTGGCGCTGTTGTTCAATGGCTAAGAGACCAATTAAATATAATAGAAAACGCTGCTGAAATTGAAAATCTCGCTGGTTTGGTTGAAAATAGTGGAGGAGTAACTTTTATTTCTGCTTTGTCTGGTTTAGGCGCGCCATATTGGAATCCTGATGCAACTGGATCAATTATGGGAATAACAAGAGGAACAAATAAGTCTCATATTGCCAGAGCTGCACTTGAAGCCATTGCTCTAAGATCAAGAGAAATTATTGTTGAAATGGAAAAAGATTCCGGAAATAAATTTAAAATTCTTAAAGTGGACGGTGGAGCAAGTAACAATAACCTATTAATGCAAATACAATCAAACTTTCTTAATACGAATGTTATTAGACCAAAGGTTACAGAAACTACAGCACTAGGAGTTGCTTTCTTTTCAGGTTTGGCTACTGGTTTTTGGTCTTCTATTGATGATTTAAGTAAAATCTGGGAAATTGATAAGGAATTTATTCCTAAACCCACTAAAAATGATATCTATGTAATAAAAAACTGGGAAAACAGAATTAAAATAATCACTGAAATATAAAATTTAAAGAATTCTTAAATAAGAAAATAACATTATGATTCTTTAGACAATTCATTTATATGAAATAAAATTGCAATTAATTTTAACGATATTATGTTAATATGTTCCAGATGTTTATTTTTAAATCTTGAATAAAAAATTAAATTTCTGTAGAGGTTGTAAAATTATGTCAAAATGAAAATTTATTGAAT
The DNA here is from genome assembly GCA_016780345.1 of Flavobacteriaceae bacterium. Taxonomy (GTDB): domain Bacteria; phylum Bacteroidota; class Bacteroidia; order Flavobacteriales; family Flavobacteriaceae; genus MAG-121220-bin8. Next base: position 53,264 of record JADHLZ010000006.1, read on the forward strand.
GAACAACGATAAAAAATAAAATTCTTTTCAAAACATTTAAACTTTTTTTAAAATATAATCATGGACTCAATTTTAGCTGAATTTATTGGAACAACAATTTTAATGCTTTTAGGTATTGGTGTGAATGCAAATACAAGTTTAAAAAATACAATTGGTGGTGAAAACTCAAATTGGATTTTAACAAGTATGGCTTGGGGTTTATCTGTTTTTGTAGCTGTTTTCATAACTGGTCAATATAGTGGTGCTCATTTAAATCCTGCAGTTACTATTGGACTTGCAGTAGCTGGAAAATTTTCATGGTCTTTAGTATTAGGATATGTTATAAGTCAGTTGATTGGAGCTATGTTTGGGAGTTGGCTTGCTTATATAGTTTATATAGATCATTATCGTCTAACCAAAGATGAGGATAAAGTTAGAGGCTCTTTTTGTACTGGTCCTGCAATTAAAAATTATAAAAACAATTTTTTTAGCGAAACTATTGCAACTTTTATTTTAGTTTTTGCTATTTTTTTTATTGTTGAACCTAATTTGGAAATTGAAGGTGAAGTAGTAAATTTTGGTTTAGGTGCACTTGATGCTTTACCTGTTGGTATTTTAGTTTGGGTTATTGGTATGACTCTTGGGGGAACTACTGGGTTCGCAATTAATCCTGCACGTGATTTTGGTCCAAGATTAATTTATTCATTACTTCCAAGAAAAAATAAAAATGCCAACTGGTCATATAGCTGGATCCCAGTTTTTGGTCCACTATTTGGATCAATGTGTGCTGGTTTTTTATATATTTTTTTAATTTAATATGATAGATAGATCTGATATTCCATGTGTTGCAGGTTCAACAGGACTAGTGGGCTCTTTTTTAATAAAAAATTTATCAAAAATATATCCGATAGTTATTTCTATTTCGAGAAGAAAATATGATTTTCAGTGTGATAATGTTGAAAACATCATTGTTGATTTTGATGAAATTCAAGAAGAATCTTTTCTTAAAAAAATTGATCACTTGTATATTGCTTTAGGAACAACAATTAAAAACGCAGGCTCTAAAGAAAAATTTGAACTTGTTGATTATCATTATTGCTATAATCTGGCTATTGCTGCAAAAAGGCATGGAGTTAAAAGAATTTCTATAGTATCATCAGTAGGATCAAACCCAAAATCAAAAATATTATATCCTAGAGTTAAAGGGTTAATAGAAAGGGATATTAAAGCTTTATCTTTTGATCATTTATCCATTTTAAAGCCAGGAGTAATTTTAGGTAAAAGAAATGAAACTAGGATTGGAGAAAAAATAGTAAAATTTATATTTTTTTTGATAGATAAAATACTTTTTGGCCCTTTTAGAAAATATAAAAGTATTTCTGCTGATGATATATCCAAAGCGATGATTTTCCAAGTTATTAACTCAAAAAATAAATTAAATATTTTGCATTACGATGAATTGAAGTTTTCTTCTAATAGTTTTTCAAATCATTTAAATTATGATAATTGAATTATTTACTTTTGATGGAAATTTAATTAATGCTAAATATACACAACCTTTCAGTTTCATTTTTAGGAGAGTATTTGTTTAAAGAAATATCTTTTAAATTAATTTCAGGAGACAGAGTTGGTTTAATTGGAAAAAATGGTGCTGGAAAGTCAACCTTGTTGAAGCTTTTGTCAAAACAAGCTGAATACGATTCAGGATCTATTGCTTATGAAAAAGATTTAAAAATTGGATTTCTTAAACAGGATATTGATTTTGAAAAAGGAAGAACAGTTTTGGATGAAGCCTATCAAGCATTTTCAGAAATTAAGACTTTAGAAGAAAAACAGAATCAAATCAATACTGAATTAAGTGAAAGAATTGATTATGAAAACAGTTCTTATTTGTCATTAATTGATGAACTTTCTGAAGTTAATGAACGGTATGATTTAATAGGAGGTTATAGTTATCAAGGACAAACAGAAAAAATTTTAAATGGTTTAGGGTTTGAAAAAACAGATTTTTTAAAAAAAACAGATTCCTTTTCAGGTGGTTGGAGGATGAGAATAGAATTAGCAAAATTGCTTCTTCAAAATAACGATATACTTCTTTTAGACGAACCAACCAATCATTTGGACATAGAATCTATTATATGGTTTGAAACCTTTTTAAAATCTTTTTCTGGTGCAGTAGTTATTGTATCACATGATAAAATGTTTCTTGATAATATAACCAACAGAACTATTGATATTTCCCTAGGAAGAATATACGATTTCAATAAACCTTATTCAAAATATTTACTGTTGAGAGAAGAAATTAAGGCTCAACAGATCAGTGCGCAAAAAAATCAAAACAAACACATTGAACATACAGAAAAGTTAATTGAAAAGTTTAGAGCAAAGGCTTCTAAGGCATCTATGGCTCAATCTCTTATAAAAAAAATTGAAAAGATTGACAGAATCGAGGTAGATAAGGATGATAATAGTGTAATGAAATTAAGTTTCAATATTTCAATTAATCCAGGAAAAGTTGTTGCAGAAATTGAAAATTTATCAAAAAATTTTGGAGAAAACTTTGTTCTATCAAATGTAAATTTATTAATTGAAAGAAAAAGTAAAATTGCTTTTGTTGGTCAAAATGGCCAGGGTAAGTCTACTTTAGCAAAAATTATTGTTGGAGAATTAAATCCATCTTATGGAATTTTGAAACTTGGTCATAATGTTCAAATTGGATATTTTGCTCAAAATCAGGCAGAATATTTGGATGGTTCTAAAACAGTTTTGCAAACTATGATTGATTCAGCAAATGAAAGTAATAGATCAAAAGTTAGAGATATTTTAGGTTCTTTTTTATTTCAGGGGGATGACGTTGAAAAGTATGTTAGAGTTTTATCTGGTGGAGAACGCAATAGATTAGCATTAGCAAAGTTATTATTGCAACCATTTAATTTATTGGTTATGGATGAGCCAACAAATCATTTAGATATAAAATCAAAAAATGTTTTAAAACAAGCTCTAATAAAATTTGATGGAACTTTGATTTTAGTCTCACATGATAGAGATTTTCTTCAAAATTTAACCAATAAAGTATATGAGTTTAAAAATAAAGACATTAAAGAGTACTTAGGAGATATTGATTTTTATTTAGATCAACGAAAGGTTGAAAACTTTAGAGAAATTGAAAAAAAAGAAAAAGTAATTTCTGAGAAAAAAAATAAAAAATTTAACAATGGTATTTCCCTAAAGAATCAAATCAACAAGGTAGAAAGTAAAATTTCAAATCTTGAAAAGGAAATATCTTTAATAGATGAGAATCTTATAAATGATTATGAAAACACTATTTCATCTCCAAATTTTTTCGAAAACTACAATATTAAAAAGACTGAACTGGATTCATTAATGAAAAAATGGGAGGATTTGAATCTGTCTTAAAATATTTTCGATTTAATTTGAAAATAAAAAATTTATGTTTTGACAATTAATTTAGGTTACCAAATTTTTTGTTTTATCTATTAATAAAAACTCTTTGTTTTTTAGTATCGATTTTATTGTAATAACAGTTTCATAAAGGTCTGTATAGCTTGTATACAAAGGAGCAAATCCTAATCTAATATTGCTATCTGGTCTAAAATCTGGTATTATTTTTTTTCGATTTTTATTACCTTTTATTAAAATTTTACAAATTCTCCATGCTTCATCATGTTTAATAGTTATATGTGATCCTCTCATTTTCGATTTTTCTGGAGATGCTATTTCAACATTGAAACAAAATAGTTCTTCTTTAATAAGTTTTATTAAATATTCACCCATTTCAATACTTTTGTATCTAATATTAGTAATTCCAGCTTCTAAGGTAATGTCTAAACCGTGTTTTATAGGCAGTAATGATAATATTGAAGGAGTGCCTGCGTTAAATTTACTTATATTTTTTGATGGAATGTATTTGTGATCAAAATTGAAAGGGTTTTGATGTCCAAACCATCCTTGTATTGGATTATTAATTTGATGTATTATTTTTTTAGAAATAAATAAAAAAGAGGGTGAACCTGGGCCACCATTTAAAAATTTATAAGTACAACCTAAGGCAATTTTTATTTTTGATTTTTTAACATCAATTTCTGTAACTCCAATTGCATGACTACAATCCCATACTATAATACTTTGATATTTATCAGCTATTTCATTCAATTCTTTCATAGAATATAAAAACGAACTCTTGTAACTCACTAAGCTTAAACAATAAATCCCGGGGTTATTTCTAATTGATTTTTTTAATATTTCATAATTACAATTGATCTCATCTGCATAATCAAGTATTGTAAGTTTATTTTCATCCGTTAGATGTTTTAACCCATCCAGTACATAAATATCACTGGGAAAGTTTAAACAGTCAGTAACTAGATTTTTTTTGAACTGGTTTGATTCAAGTAAAGCATAAATAATTTTATACAGATTAACTGAAGTTGATTCACCAACCAAAACCTCCTCTGGTTTTGAATTAATAAGATTAGACATTTTTAAACTAATATCTTCTGAAAGTTTTAGCCAGTGATCGTTCCAGCTTGATATTAACTTAGATCCCCATTGATTTTTAACTAGTTCTGAAATTTCTGCATTTGATATTTTAGGTAATTTACCTAGTGAATTTCCATCAAGATAAATTTCATTAGGGTTGTTTACAAACCTAGATTTAAATGATTTTAAGACATCATTTTTATCTTTTTCAATCCCAAATTCTTTTAAATTCATTCAAAGTTTTTAAAATGTGGTTTTATTATTTCAACCCACTGTTTATACATTTTTTTACTAGGGTGTAATCCGTCTTTTGCAATTAATGATATGTCAAATAAAGCTTTTCTGGATATTTCTGTAACATTAAAAAATTTAATATCATGTTTCAAACATTCTTTAAAAATTACTTTATTAAACCTATTTATTTCTCTTTCAATAACATTTCTATTTTTATTATCTGCAAAAGGAGTAACTCCCCAATCAGGAATAGAAACTACAAAAACTCTTTCTTTTTTTCCACCAGAGTATGTAATTGATCTATTAAGAAGCTCAATGAAATCTTTTTTAAATTTTTTTAAACTTTTTCCTCTATATTGGTCATTTACCCCTATTAAAAGGGATACAAAATCGTGTTTTTTAATTTTTGTTTTATTAAGCGTATCCAACAATTCATCAGTAGTCCAACCAGACTTGGCTATGATTTTAGGATAACTAAGCTTGCCATTTAAAGATTTATACAATTGAACAGGCCATCTATTGGATTCTTTTTCACTTTCACCAATTGTGTAACTATCTCCAAGTGCTAAATAAGTGAACCCTTTAGAAATTTTGTTCTGTGTTAAAGCAAAATAAGGAACCAATAAAATTATAAGAAATGACTTTCTCATTTAATTTCTTCTTTTTTTCATATTTACTAAAACAGATTTTTGTTCGTCATTTAATCCATCAGCTGTAAAAATTGATACACCACTTGCTCCATTTTTTTTTGAAATATCAATTGCTTTTTCAAAATCTCCTGGATTTTTTAATGCTCCAGCATATAGTCCAGAAAAAATTGGAAAATCAACATCGCTAACTCCTTGTTTAGTGGCAAACCCAATCCAATTTATATTTTCTCTGTAAAAATTATTGTAAAGCATAGGATAAGCTGAATCTAAATTCCAATCGTTCCATGCTTGTCTAACCATTTGCCTTGACATTTCAGGAAATGGAAAAACAGCTGCAGTAACCTTTTTGTTTTTTGAATGGGCTATTTCAACAATCTCGTTCACTAAACTTGTAATGGCATTTAGTCTAAATTGTCTCCATTCAGTTGAGAGATGGGGGTTTCTCATGGTCAATGGATCTTTATTGAATAATTCTTTAAACTTTTTTATAGCCATTGGGTGATAGTCGTAATCGTATTCAGGTAATTCAGTGTCTTGAACAATATTGTATTTAGGTTGTAAATCTTCCCCTAAAATTACATCCGGGTATCTTACGTAGTCTAAATGAACTGATTCCAATCCATCAACTTCCATTAAATTTTTAGCATTATTAATAATATGATTTCTGGCCTCTGGATGAAATGGACTCAACCATTGATAATAATTAACATATGCTCTATATTCAAGAGAATTTTGTCCATTTCTGTTAACTGCATACCATTCTGGATTTTTGTTAGCTATTGTATCACCTGGTCTATTAACAGTCCACATCCATCCATGGACTTTTATATTTTTTTTATTGGCAATTGGAATTATTTTTCTTAAAACATCAGGTGAACCTCCAATCAAAACTTCACTTATCCCAAGCGAATCATAAAAATTAATTTTTTTAATCCATTTTTCTTCATCAAAATTATTACCAGCACCGGTCCAAGTACTAATTATAAAGTCTTTTTCCTTATTGTTATTGCTACAGCTAATGATAGTAAGAGTGATAAAAATTATTAATATTTTTTTAATCATAACCTAATTTTTAATTTTTCCAGTTTCATCAATGGATATAATAGAATTTTCATCATAAAGATCTATTTTATAACCTCTATTAGTTTTTAGAAAATTACATGAAATTTTTCTGTTTAGAAATTCAATATCTTTAAATTTAACTTGATAATTTAATTTAGAGTTTTTTAAATATTTATATTCACCAAAAGCAACTTCACGAAAAACAGCATAAAGTATCTGTTCGTTTATTAGTTTATCACTTAAATTGAAAATACCACCATTTTCAGAAAAAACTAAATATCCCCAATTTTCAGGTAAATGCATATTAATAATTCCTTGAGGAGACCACACCCAATTGTATTCAGGAAGCAATTTTCCATTTTCTTTTTTTCTTGAATAAACTCCCTCATTTAATTCATAGTCCCAATTAACTCTAGAAAAATTAATACGCCACATATCACCAGAAACAACTTTATTACTATTATTATTTTGTTTTAATGATAAGATTTCTTTTAACGGAATAGCCATTTCAACAGTCCAATAATTGTCAACATCGTTAGGGTTGTTAATTGTTCCGTCTATAAAAACACTAGACTCTAAACCTTCAATATTCCAAGAACTGTCTGCTTTTCCTTTTAATCTATATGGCTTATTTAGAAATAAATCCCATTCTGTTCCTAAAGCATTAATTTCAATTTCTCCATAATTAAAAACGTTTTTATTTGGATTAATGAATACTTCAAAATCATTATTATGATAGATTACTTTATCCCTTTCAGTAATATCTCCCCATATATGAGTTTCATATAGTTTGGCAAATACGTAGAGAAAGTTATTGTCCCAAAGCATTTTAACATTTGTTTTTTGTTTAGGCACTTTAGTTCCCTCTATATCTATAAAATTATCTGTATAATTAGCTTTTTTCCAAGAAGTTTCATTTTCAATTCCGTCAATTTCAATTATCTCAATTGTTTTACTAACAACATAATGTTTAGGAATTATAATTTTATCCTTTAAATTAAGTTCTATTGTTTCAATGTTTTTACATCCAAATAAAACCACAACAATAACCGAAAAAAATATTCTCATTATGTAAGTATATAAATAACTATTAGTAATTTAAAGTTATTAATTAATACTAATTAAATAGTACATGAGATTTCTTTTAATTTTTTTAATTATACTGACGTTTGACAATACTTATGATATTAAAGTTATTTCCTATAATATCCGATATAATAATCCAAACGATGGAAAAGATATATGGGAAAACAGAAGATCATCAATAGTCGATTATGTAATTGATGAAAATCCAGATTTCATTGGTTTTCAAGAAGTTACATTTTCTCAGCTTAATTATTTGAACTTAAATCTATCAGATTACAATTATGTTGGAGTGGGTCGTGATGATGGAAAAAACAAAGGAGAGTTTAGCCCTATATATTTTAAAAAATCAAACTTTAAATTAATGAATTCTAGTACGTTTTGGCTATCTACTAGTCCTGAAATAATCTCAGTTGGATGGGATGCTTCTATGGAAAGAATTTGTACTTATGGGTTATTTAAACATAAAAAATCAAATAAAGAAATTTGGGTTTTTAATACACATTTCGATCATATTGGAGACATTGCAAGAATAGAGTCATCAAGACTAATTGTAAAAAAAATAAAAGAATTAACAAAAGAAGACGATTATGTCATCCTTACTGGAGATTTTAATGCAGTTGAAAATTCAAAACCTATTTCTATTCTAAATAATTTTTTAATGGATACTAACAATAATTTAAATAAAATCAATTCTAATTATGGAACCTACAATGGATTTAAATTAAATGAACCTGCAATTAATAGAATTGATTATGTTTTTGAAAAAAACTTTAATCTCATAAAATCAGGTCACCATCATGTTAAAACAAATCTAAAAAGATGGGCATCTGATCATAATCCGGTTTATGCAAACCTTAAATTTTAATAAATGAAATACATTTATATTTTACTCTTCTTTTTCATAGGTTGTTCAACTAAGACAAATAAACATGAATTTGGAATAGTTATCCATGGAGGAGCAGGTACAATTTCAAAAGAAAACATGTCCGAAGACCTAGAAAAAGCATATAAGAATGCCTTAAAGGAATCTGTAATGATTGGTTATAAGATTTTAAAAAATGGAGGAACTAGTCAAGATGCAGTAGAAAAGACTATAAATTTTCTTGAAGATTCTCCATTGTTTAATGCTGGTAAAGGTGCAGTATTAAACTATGATAGAGAGGTAGAACTTGATGCTTCATTTATGGAGGGAAAAAATCTAAATGCAGGGGCTATTTCTGGATCAAAACGAATTAAAAACCCTATATCAGCAGCTATAAAAGTTATGAACTCATCACAACACGTTATGCTTTCAGGAAATGGAGCTGATAGTTTTGCTGAAGAACTTGGGATGGAACTTGTAGATCAAGAATACTTTAAAACCGAAAGAAGAGTTAAAAGTTTAAATAGAACAAAAACTATTGAATCTAATAAAACATCTTCTGTTATAGAACAAAACTATTTGTCTGAAAAATATGGAACTGTAGGATGTGTCGCTTTAGATCAGTATGGAAATTTATCTGCTGGAACTTCAACTGGCGGAATGACCAACAAAAAATGGAATAGGATAGGAGATGCTCCAATTATTGGAGCTGGAACTTATGCCAATAATAATAATTGTGCAGTTTCATCTACTGGTTGGGGAGAATACTTTATTAGAGGGGTTGTTGCCTATGATATCGCAGCACTTGTAGAGTATAAAAATTATTCAATAAAAAAGGCTGCAAGAACTGTTATTAATAAAATTGAATCAATGGGAGGAAACGGTGGAGTAATTGCAATAGATAATAAAGGTAATGTAGCTATGGAAATGAATACATCTGGAATGTATAGAGCTCATGTTAATTCTAATGGAGAAATTGATATTAAAATTTACAATTAATAAATAGCTTTCACATACATTATTTCAAGATTAAAATCCCCCTTTTTGTTTATTAGAAATTTTAAACTATGTATAAATTTTTTTGATTTTATCTTAGTTAGCTTCAATAGCACCATTATCGTTTTTGTACAATTTTATAGGCTTATCAAAAATTACTGCAACAACTGTATAATAAGGGTCGTTCGTGTTTTCTGGAATTTCTATATATGTAATACCTGGATACTCATTCCAATATACTTTACAAAATGTTTGTTTTTTTAAAATAGTCCCATTACCAACAACATAAGCTCTATTAATTTTGTTTGAAATTCCTTTTAATACTATTTGATTATTTTTTGGTAAATCTCTAATAAATAAATACAAAGTTTTCTTGTCTTTACTCAATGTAGTTGGTCCATAAA
>JADHLZ010000007.1 GCA_016780345.1 Flavobacteriaceae bacterium
TGAGCCAATAGCTATGAAAATTATAATATTTGGATTATTCTGTAATGCATATTGAATCCATGAACTGTGACCCTCAGTTGGATTGTCAGAATCAATATCATAACCAGATGTCATTCCAAAAACTTCGATGTTACCCTGATCCAATGTGGATTTAATTAGATTATGTTCCTCAGTATTTGAGTCGTTCCATAAATTAATTGGTCTTCCAAGTTCTCCACCTCTATTAACTACAGTACTATTGTGTTCATTAAGGTCAGCTTGAATAGCGAGATTGTTGAGATGATCTGCATATGGTCTAAAAAAACTATTCCCCATTAATAGCATGTTATAACCTTGGGTTTGTATTTGCTGAGGGTTTTCATCTTTAGTACAAGACAATATAAGTATCAGGGTACAGAAGTTTAAAATAAATTTCATTACAGTGATTTTATACTTTGACCCAAATTTGTCTAAATAGTTTAAAAACAACAAATAAAACCTAATTCACTAATGCTGCATCTTTGAACAATAGGGGGAGCAACTTATAATGATATAACCGTTATACTTTTATAGTGTAGCGGTTTTTATTTTAAGTGTCTCCCTTTAAGCATCTCGTAAAAAAAGGAAAATCGTCTGTAACGACATAGTAATATATGCCTTCAGGGAATTCTGGGGTTACACCAAACCGTCCATTACATTGATCCAAATCACCAAGTCCTTCAATATATTCATAATCTTGAGTAAAAGCACCCATTGGGATTGGTGTATTTGGATTGGTAGTTCCCTGACCAGGCCCACCAATTAATGCAGTTAAAGTTGTAGGTCGATTTGCATCAGGCACAGATTTTAACCTATAACTCGGAGTAAGTGACTTAATACTGCTGTTAGAATTATTAGCATCAGAATATCCATATCTTGCGTATACTGGGAACCCATCTGATGCCCATCCAACTATTGTCATCCCTTGATTATCGCCAAGAAAATCTACCAATAGTTCTGGCATTCCGTGATAATGATAAGCACCATTAGGCTGAACATGTGCATGATTCATGTCATCTCCAAAGTCAAAAGTGTCATGACCTAATGCTTCAATATTCCAATTACCCTGACCTTGTGCTAAACTACATTCCCCAGCATCATTACATCTCCCCGCTGTCGCAGGATCAAACTTTACACTATTTAGTGCGTAGGCGATCACTAAGGCAGGACCCACAATTTCCAATCCACTTTCTGTTATTATTTCAGGACAAAGGGTAAATCGTTTATTTACGTTTTGTTCTGTGATTGTATTTGGATTATCAGCATTTGGAAAAGTTCCTACTTCATGATTAGGAATCCCATTTCCGCTTAAAATTCTATCGATACCATCAGAAGTCCATGAATATTTGCTGTATTTGTTCACTGACTCATCATCATTATAGATTTCTTCATTAATGTCGACTAAAATTCCAGCAGTTGAATAATCCCCAGAACAGTCTAAATCATTTTGTTCTTGGGGGTCTTCATTATTACTGCACGACAATAAGAATAATAGAAAGAATAATTTTAAAAAAGATTTCATTTTAGTTCTTTAAACTTAGACCCAAATTAATCAAAATAGTTTAACATAAACAAGTAAAACTTAATTCACTAAAAGAAGAAGTTGGGCTGCATCTTTGAATAACAGGGGGAGCAAGTAATACCGTTACACTACACATTCTAAACCTTCGAGAAATCGGAGGTTTTTTCTTTTCAGCAACTTCTAATTCTTGTAAGTTGATTAAATCAACATTACAAACCTTAATTTTTTTATCTATTTTAGTATTTATAAACCTTAACTATGAATTAAAATGAAAAAAATTATCATTGTTTTATTAACTATAATTCCATTAATTATAAATTCCCAAGAAAAAAATCTACCATTTTCTGAAATTGGTGATTACCCTACTGAATATACTACAACAAATGTTATATCTAGACTAATTGATGGTTTAGGATATAGGTTTTATTGGGCAACAGAATCTTTGACTGAAAATGATTTAAATTATAAACCTAGTGAAGATAGCAGGTCTACAATGGAGGTGATAGAGCATATATATGGCCTTTCACTTATGATATTGTCGTCTTTTGATGGAAAAGAATTTGACTTTAAACAGGATAAACTAGATTATGCAAATTTGAGAAAAGAAACTTTAAATAATCTTATATATATAAAAAATAAGCTAAAAGAAACTTCAGATTTATCTCAAATAAAAATTGAATTTAGTCAAGGTGATAATAAATTAAAATTTCCTTTTTGGAATCATTTAAACGGCCCTATGGCTGATGCTATTTGGCATTGTGGTCAAGTTGTTTCAAATAGAAGAGCAAGTGGAAATCCACTAAATCCTAAAGTAAATGTATTTTTAGGTAAAACAAGACCTTAATAATATTTAGTCTCTTAGTGTACTCAACAAAATGGAGTAGATTAATAAGGTTTAGATAATTGTTATATTTAGGATATGAAAAAACTAATTCTACTATTACTGTTTATTCCACTTGTGAGTTTTGGGCAGGAAATAAATAAAAAGAAGTTAAAATTTAATCCTGAAATTAATTTAATAAAAGCTGAAGCGTCTTGTGGAATATGTATGTTGAATATGGAGGGCAAAGAATGTGAATTAGCTGTAAAAATTAAAGATTCAAAATATTATGTAGTTGGAACTGGAATAGATGATTACGGAGATGCTCATTCAGAAAAAGGTTTTTGTAATGCAATTAGAAAAGTAGATATTCAAGGGAAAGTAATAGAGAATAAATTTCATATTACTTATTTTAAATTAAGGTAACTAAACCATAGGAATATCTTTTATTTTATTTAAATTTAAATTGCTCAAATTATTAGATATGAAAAAATTGATATTATTGCTTTTATTTATATTTCCCATTATTTCTTTTGCTCAAGACAAAAAAACTTACTTTGTTCATTTAAGCTCTGACCCTATGATAAACCCAAGTGCAGCAATGATGTCAATTCATGCTGCAAATGAGGCTCTAAAACAAGGTCATAAAGTAATATATTTTGCAGCTGGTGACGGTGTAAGAATTTTAATAAAGGATGTTATAAATAACCTACATACGGTAACACCGCACGGAGGTGGATTTGGTAAAATTAGTCAAATGGCAAAAAAAAAGTTGTTAGAATTTTCTAATAATGGTGGAGTAATTCACGTTTCTGAAGGTTCAATTAATACTTATGGCATCAATCAAAATAATTACAGCGAACATTTAATTGATGTTAAAAATATATATTGGAGTTATCCAAAAGAACTAATTCAAGAAAGCTCAAAATCAGATATTGTTTTTTCCTACTAAACTATAGGAATATCTTCTTCTTTTAATTCTAATAAATGATTTTTTAATTTAAGTAAAACAGAAACTATGAAAAAAATACTATTTACTATTATTATAATTCAGATTATTTCCTGTACCAACCCAATTAAAGATAATGATTCGATAGTTGTTTTTGATGATTCTATATTAAATATAATAGATAGAACAGCTCAAATAGAATATATAGTTGATTCCTTAAGTGTAGCAGAAGGACCATTGTGGGATGAAAATTCAGGTTCTTTACTTTTTACCCAGGTGCCAAAAAACAAAATATATAAATGGAATGAAGAAGAAGGGTATCAAGATTATATATTTCCCTCTGGTTTTACAAACTATGCCCCAGTTATTTCAAATATTGGTCTATCTGGTGCTAACGGATTGACATTTGATAGTGATGGAAATTTAATAATTGCTCAACATGGTGATAGAAGATTGTCAAAAATATCTAATTCACCAAGTACTAATCCAAATTTTGAAACTATTGTGGATAATTATCAAGGTAAGAGGTTTAACAGCCCAAATGACGTAGTGGTATCATCAAATGGAGATATTTTTTTTACAGACCCAACTTATGGCTTTATGAATTTGAGCGATTGGTCCTTTGACGAGTCAGTAAAGGAGTTAGATTTTAGTGGCGTTTATAAATATAGAAACGAATTTGGAATAGAATTAGTGTCAAATGAGCTAGATCTTCCAAACGGGCTAGCATTATCTAATGATGAAAGATATTTATATGTTAATAGTTCAAATACTTCAGAAGCGCCAATTATCTTAAAAATTGACTTAGAAAATAATAACAATTCAGAATTGTTTTTTGATGGAACTGAACTAGCCAAAGAAAATCCCGGAAATTTTGACGGACTAAAGGTGCATTCTTCTGGAAATATTTTTACAACTGGGCCAAATGGAATATTAGTTTTATCTGCTAATGGTAAACTATTGGCTAACATTAAATTTAAGGATGTGTTAACCAATTGTGCATTTGATTCAGCCGAAAATTACCTATATGTAACTGGATTTTCATTTGTTGCAAGAATTGCTTTAAAGAGTGTTATTTAGATAGAGTTTTTTCTGTTTTTGGTTTAGAAATTCTTATATTTTTTTGATGAAAAAATTTATTATTCTATTACTGTTTATTCCAACAGTTTTTAGTTTTATAAAAAATCAAATTCAACATTAGCACATCTTATTTAAGTTTTCATTCTATAATTAACATTTTGATTAAGTTTTATTAAGATTATAATAAAGCATCAGTATATAACCTTAGTTACATTTGTTATATGAAATGTTCATATTTATCAATTGGATATCTTACTTTATTAATTAGCATTATTTTCAATATAATGGGAATGAAGTATTATTTTTTCTCAACATTATTTTTATTGACAAGTTTACTTTTAACTGTAATAAATTTATATTATTCAAAAAAAAATAAAAATAAAGAAGAACAAGACCATGATTATGATTTGTTTATTTAAAGACAAACTTATTTTTTAGAAAAGTTTTTAATAATTCTTTATTTGAATTAAGCTAAAATTCAAACTTTAATAGGTTATTAAAATCGTTCTTGATTCAGAGAATTAAATTTTAATTAGAATGTTTTTTTTATTTTAGTGATTGTATAAACAAATAAATATTTAAAATGAAAAAAATCACTTTATTTTTAATAATTACTATTTTAATGACTGGTTGTCAAAATAACGAGACTAACCTTAATAAAAACGTTGGTGAAATTTTAAGCGGTGATAATAAAGGTAGTACCTACTCAATTGGAAGTATGGAGCATGCTCAGTTAGCCCTAGATTTTTCAACTGCATTTGTAAATCAAGATTATGATTTTGTAAATGAGAAAAATTATTTAGAAACTGTCTTTTTTTATCCAGAAAAAGGTTTAGAAAGGCTTGAATTTGATTTGCCTACCTTGATTGAACTAGCAAAATCCATGCACGAACCTTATGATTCAATAAGAAGAAATGTTTATGATGTAATTCCAGTAGTTCCGTCATATGATACGGATTTAACTGTTGTGATGTTTCCATTTACTGAAACTAGATATAGAAAGGATGGTAAAATTGAAAAGTATAGATTTTATGAAAGACATTACATCAAAGGGGGTAAAATTGCTGGAGTTAGAAAATGGAGTCAGGAGGAGTAAATTACTATAAAGTCCTATAATTTGAAAAAATTTAGAAATAAAAAAATTCTTATTAAAGGATTACATAAATGAATTTTTTAAATAGTCAATAAACAAAATTTTACTTTAATTATTTAATACTAAATCTAAAATTTATTAATATGAAAAAAATATTTTTTTTAATTACAATTTTATTTTACACTGTTTCATTCTCTCAAGATTTAAATTGGGATAAATCCAAAGGATTTCAAGTAACTTTTGATATCGATAATGTTTATACATCTGATGGTATTAATTGGGAAATGTCAGTTTCAGGTCAAGCTGGACCTTATGGAATGGGTTATGGCACAATCACTTTTAAAAACTTTAGTTCAAACCAAACTCAAGGAGAATATTCAGGATATTTTTGGACTCAAGTTGAAGAATCTACATTTAGAGGAACTACAAGTGGAATGTGGAAAAAAGATGGAAAAATTTATAAAACTTTAGCTTATGATAATGATGTTGTTGGGGGCATTATTAATCTGGCAACTGGAGATTGGGATCTAGTTGAAAGAAAGGCAAGGTTTAAGGTTGCCCCTTTAAAATAAGTTATACTCATTTAGAAATTAAATTTTAAAGATGTTTTCATCTTTTAATTTAGCAATTCATATATTTAGCACATGAGAAAACTTATTCAATTATTAATTCTTGTTGTATTTATTAATTCTTGTAAATTCATTTCAATCGATGATGATAGTTTAATTACTAAACCCCAAATTATAGCTTATTATGCTGGTGATGAGAAATCAATTGATGAATTTGATTTAGCAGGAGTTGATCAAGTCATATATAGTTTTTTACACCTTAAAGGAAATAAATTGGCAATTGATAATAAAAAAGATAGTCTTGCATTATTGAACGTTGTTAATCAAAAGAAGAAATATCCAAAATTAAAAGTATTAGTTTCTTTAGGAGGCTGGGGAGGATGTGAGACGTGTTCCGATGTTTTTAGTTCTAAAGATGCTAGAATCGAATTTGCAATTTCAACAGCTAGTATTATAGAATCTTTTAATGCAGATGGAATTGATCTAGATTGGGAGTATCCAGCTATTTCAGGTTATCCTGGTCATAGTTATAAACCTGAAGATCGAGAAAATTTCACGGATTTATTGGTTCAGTTGAGAAAGCATATGAAAAAAAATGATATTTTAAGCTTTGCTGCGGGGGCATCTAGTAGATTTTTTGAAAACTCAATCGAATGGGATAAAGTAATGCCATTAGTAAACAATGTTAATCTTATGACTTATGATTTTTATGGGTCAGGTTCAAATAAAACAGGACATCATACTGCTCTTTCTTCTAATGAATTTCAAGATAGTTCAGCAGAATCTTCAATAGAGAAATTAATTAATTTAGGAGTAAATCCTAATCAAATATTTATTGGAGCTGCTTTTTATATTAAGACATTTAAAAACGTTTTAAATATTAACAATGGCCTTAATCAAAGTGCTGAATGGAATAGAAGTTATAATCAAATAAACTTTGAAGACGTAAGGTCTAATTTTAATTTTTATTGGGATACTTTAGCAAAATCACCTTATGCTTATGATAGTATAAATAAAATTTTTGCAACTTTTGATGATCATAAATCAATAAAGCTTAAATCTGAATACGCATTGAACAAAAAATTAGGTGGAATAATGTTTTGGCAATTGATGAATGACAAAAAACAAAATGGTTTATTAAAAACAATGGTGAATACAATTAAACATTAAATAGTTCATTAAAAAAATCCTAGTTATTAATCTCTGTAAATGCCATTATTAACAGATGACTACTGTCCTTCTTTTCCCTTCAAAAATGGGCATTTTAATACTATATACAGCTCCTTATTTAGAAAAATAAAGCCCGTTCTATTTAAAAGAAAACGTATTGAGACTTTGGATAATGATTTCTTAGATGTTGATTTTATTGAAAATGGAAGTAGGAAAATTGTAGTATTATGTCATGGGCTAGAAGGTAGTAGTAATTCAAAATATATTCAAGCAACTGCTAAATTATTAGTGCTAAATGGTTACTCTATAGCAGCAATGAATTATCGCTTTTGTAGTGGTGAAATAAATCGTCAATTGGTTACTTATCACAGTGGAAAAACAGATGATTTAAATACAGTCATAAATAATATTATTCCAAATTACGATTATATCTATTTGGTTGGGTTTAGTTTGGGAGGAAATCTTATTTTAAAGTATAATGGCGACGGCTTATTTAAACTAAGTCCTAAAATTAAGGCTAATGTTACTATTTCTGTTCCTGTGGATTTAAAGGGATCATCAATTTCATTGAAACGACATGAAAACTTTTTATATAAATGGCGTTTTTTAAGAACTCTTTCAAAAAAAATGTATTTAAAATATCAGCAATTTCCAAAAGAATTGGATATTAGACCTTTATCAAAAATTAAAACATTAAGTGATTTTGACAACTATTTTACAAGCAAAATAAACGGTTTCAAAGACGCTGATGATTATTATTTAAAATCTAGTAGCAAGCAATTTATTCCAAATATTTTAAAACCTACTTTACTTATTAATGCTTTAGATGACCCCTTCCTATCTCACTCGTGTTTTCCATTTAATGAAGCAAATGAAAGCCAGAACTTTCATTTAATTACACCAAAATATGGAGGACATGTTGGATTTATTTCCAAAGGAGATTTTTATTGGTCAGAATATGAAATTTTAAATTTTCTTGAAAAATATTGAAATTACACAATTCACTTCGCTATATTTGATCAATAATAAAAAATTAATTAATATGAAAAAAATAGTATCAATTTGTGTAGTTTTTTTTGTTTTAAGCTGCGGACCCAATGAAAAATGTGTAACTCTGGAGCAGGAAAAATTTCAAACTGAGCAAAATTTAAATACATATAAAACCGCTTGGGAACTATTTTTTGAAAACAGGGATCCTAGTGTTGTAAATACAGACAGTTTTGATGAAAACGTTACTGTGGTAACATCAACTGGAGATATTACTGGAATAGATGCATTTAGAGATTACTATAATAATTATTTAAAAGGATTTTCTGATGCTGAATTTATCTTTGTTGATATTTTTGCACAAGGAGATAAGTTAGTTAAGCATTGGAATTTCAAAGGAACTCACGACGGAGAAATGTTTGGAATTCCCGCTACTAATAATAAAGTTGATATTAGTGGTACTACCATGGTTTTAATGAAAGATGGTAAAGTCTTTAGAGAACAAGATTTTTTTGATAATCACTCTTTTTTAATGCAATTAGGTCTATTAAACTAAATATAAGAGAACTATTCATTTGTTTGAGTAGTTTTTTTATTTAAAATATATTTGAATAAATGTTAAATTATTCATATATTTGTTAAATGAAATTAACTAAAAGAAAATTTTCAATTATTAAGCTTCAAAAGGTTGCAAAAATTTTGAAAACAATTTCACATCCAGTAAAGCTTGAAATTTTGGAAATTCTTGAATCTAATGAGCCGTTAGATGTTTCAACTATTTGTTCAAAAATCAGTAATGAATGTGAAATTTCTATGATGTCTCATCATTTGTCTAAAATGAAAGATAATGGTGTTTTAATTTCAGAAAAAAAAGGTAAGCAAGTCTATTACAGCATTAATGACCGTCAATTACTTAACATTTTTGATTGCATGGAAAAATGTGATTTAACTTAATTTATGGAATTTTTTGGTTATTTATTGGCAATTATAATTGGATTTTTCTTAGGGATTTTCGGAGGAGGAGGTTCGTTGTTAGCTGTTCCAGTTTTTGCTTATATTTTTACATTAGATGAAAAAGCAGCAACAGCATACTCATTATTTACAGTTGGTGTAGGATCGCTTATTGGAGCAATAAAACAGCAAAAAAATATAGATTTTAGAATTGCTATAATTTTTGGAATTCCATCAATTATTGGAGTATGGATTATCAGATTTTTCATCGTACCCACTTTACCTGATACAATATTCAAAATTGATGATTTCATTTTAACTAGAAGAATGTTAATGTTTGGTGTTTTTTCATTAATGCTATTTTTTTCAGCATTTTCTATGATTTATGACAGTAATAAAAATATTGAACCAAAAAAAATTAATAATTTATATTCTCTTATTATACTAGAAGGATTGATTGTTGGTGGACTTACTGGTTTAGTTGGAGCTGGTGGAGGATTTTTAATCATTCCTGCTCTTGTCATATTTATTGGTTTGGATATAAAAAAAGCAATTGCAACTTCCCTTTTGATAATTTCATTAAAATCAACTTTTGGATTTTTATTTGGTGATATGCTTGTTATGAATATTGATTGGGAATTTCTACTGTCTTTTACATTTTTAACAATATTGGGGATATTATTGGGTTCATATGTCGGAATCTATATTAAGAAATCAAATCTAAAAAAGTGGTTTGGTATATTTATTTTAACTGTCGCCATTTTTGTTTTTATTAAAGAATTTATAAATAATTAGATTATGAAAATTGAACAGATATATACTGGCTGCCTTTCACAGGGAGCTTACTACATTGAAAGTAATGGAGAGGCTGCCATTATTGATCCACTTAGAGATGTTGATCAATACATTGAAATAGCAAAAAAAAATAATGCTAGGATCAAATATGTTTTCGAAACTCATTTTCATGCAGATTTTGTTAGCGGACACGTAACTCTATCAGAAAAAACTGGAGCATCAATTATTTATGGTCCAAATGCTAGAACTAATTTTCATTCACATATTGCAAAAGATGGAGAAGTATTTAAATTAGGGGACATTAAAATTACTTTAATTCATACTCCAGGTCATACAATGGAAAGTTCATGTTTTCTATTGACTGATAAAGAAGGAATTGATAAAGCTATATTTACAGGTGATACATTGTTTTTGGGAGATGTTGGCAGACCTGATTTAGCCCAAAAGTCAGATCATTTAAGTTCAGAGGATCTTGCTGGCTTTACATATGAAAGTTTAAGAAATAAAATCATGCCACTAAATGATGAAATTATTATTTATCCAGCTCATGGTGCAGGATCTGCTTGTGGTAAAAAAATGATGAAAGAAACATTTGACAGTTTAGGAAATCAAAAAAAAATAAATTATGCTTTGAGAAAAGATATGACAAAAAAAGAGTTTATTAAAGAAGTTTTGGAAGGTTTAAAACCTCCACCTAAATACTTTCCATCTAATGTTAAATTAAATAAAAAAGGATATGATTCATTAGACATAATACTGAATAGAAGCATCAATGAGTTATCTGTTTCAGATTTTAAAAAAAACGTTAATACTAATGGATCTTTAATGCTTGATGTTAGATCTGCTGAGGAATTTGCAAAAGGACATATACCAGGAAGTATTTTTATAGGTTTGGACGGGAGTTTTGCTCCATGGGTCGGTGAATTAATTAAAGATATTAATCATTCTATTGTTTTGATTTCCCCAAAAGGCCGAGAAAAAGAAACAATAACAAGATTATCAAGATTAGGTTTTGATAATTCAAAAGGGTATTTGAAAGGTGGAATTAATTCATGGATTGATTCTGGAAATGAAATTGACTCTGTTTTTTCAATAAATAAAAAAGAATTAGAAAAACTTTTCATCTCTGAGCATCCAAAAATATTTGATGTCAGAAATGAAAGTGAGTTTGATGCTGGACACATTGTAGGATCGTGTAATATTCCTCTCAATAAATTAAATGAAAATATAGAGAAATTTAGTACCAATGGTTTGAATTATATTCATTGTGCGGGGGGGTATAGATCAATGATAGCGTCTTCCATTTTGAAAGCTAGAGGAATTCATAATTTCATCGATATAAAAGGAGGATACTCTGCTATTTCAAAAAGTTCTATAATTAATAAGACAAAACATGTATGTCAATCACAAAATTAAATTTTTTTAAAAATGAATATTATTGATTTTATAAGTAAACCTTGGCCTTGGTATGTTGCAGGCCCAATGATTTCAGTAGTTATGTTTTTGCTTTTATGGTCAGGTAAAACCTTTGGAATAAGTTCTTCCTTAAGGAATATATGCTCGATCGCTGGAGCTGGAAGATATTATAAATATTTTGATTTTAATTGGAGAAAAGAGATTTGGAATATTGTATTTATTGTGGGAGCTATTTTGGGAGGATATATTGCATCAAGTTTTTTTCAGAATTTAGATCCACTTAAATTAAGCAATAATACAATTAATGATTTATCAAAACTTGGTATTGTTTTTAGTGGAGAATTAGTTCCAAATGAAATTTTTAATATACATTCTCTAGCTACATTGAAAGGATTTTTAATAATTGTTATAGGAGGTTTTTTTGTTGGATTTGGTGCTCGATGGGCAGGTGGATGTACATCTGGACACGCTATTAGTGGTTTATCAAATTTTCAACTTCCATCTTTAATTGCAGTTATTGGATTTTTTATTGGAGGATTAATTATGACTCATTTAATTTTCCCTTTAATTTTTTAGTATGAAGTATATAAAGTTTTTTCTGATTGGAATTTTGTTTGGTATTATTATGACAAAATCTGAAATTATTTCGTGGTATAGAATACAAGAAATGTTTAGATTTCATTCATTTCATATGTACGGAGTCATTGGTTCTTCGGTTATATTGGGAATGATTCAAGTATTGATAATTAAAAAAATAAATTTCAAAAATATTGGAGGAAAAATAATTGAATTTAAAAACAAAAAGCTAGGCAGATACAATAATTTATATGGTGGAATAATTTTTGGTTTAGGATGGGCTTTAACTGGTGCTTGTCCCGGTCCAATGTATATTCTCATTGGAAATGGATATTACATTTTTGGTGTAGTAATTTTAAGTGCAATTTTGGGTGCATTTACATATGGTGCAATTAAGGAAAAATTACCTCACTAAATAAAAAACCCCTCCAATTTGGAGAGGTTTTAAATTCATAGTTAGTTGTTGTTAAAATAGCAATGTTAAATTCTTGTGAGTTCTGAGCCTGCACTAAACATAACGCCATCAGGTCCACTTACGGTATAATGATATGAATTTTTTTTTCATCCTCAGGCATTAAATTGATTTCCCAAGAAATTATATAGGTGTTTTTTTCTGGGGATAATCCACTCATTTCAGAATCGGTTGTAAATGATAATACACCTTTTTATGAGGGTGTTTTTTCTTTTTCAATTGCATTATAAATTAATAATATAATCAAGCCGAATACAATTCCAGAAATTATTAATAATATACTTGTCAGACCATCAGCTGAAAATGAGAGTCTTAGTAATATCGTTGAAATTATAAATCCTGTATTTCGTATTAATTGACTATATCTTTCTGTATACTGAAAGGAAAGTAATAGTATGAATACATCTGCTAATATCATAATTGTAAAGAATTCATTGAAAAATAAATTATTTAAATCTTCACTAAAAGTTTGCTCAAAAAATACTCCATTAAACCAATTTGAAAAACTTACTAAGCAAACTATAAATAGAATAGGTAACAAAATAATACTTACTAATTTTTTTGAAGCGATAAAACGATCAAGTTTTTCCGAAACAGGTTTAATTGGTAGATTTTCTTTAGTTTTTTTAAATAAATAGATTAAAAAGAAAATTATTAAAATTCCAATAAGATCAAATATTAGTTGTTGGTTATTTGGATTTTCTAGCCAATTAGCATTAAGATCAATTAGTGGAATGTCTTTGAAAATTTTTCTAATTACAATTAATGACATAATTTGATATTGTTTTCCAACAGCTGTTGTAAATGATCTAGGTATATAATAAACCAAAAGAAAAGCCTCATAAATCAAGATAAATGAAAAAGGGGTGTAAAGAGCTGATATTGGATTAGAAAAAAGATTTGTTCCAACTATAGAAATTTCAATTATGTTATAGTTATTTAACATAATTATTGCTAAATGAATTACGAAGCCTAATGATGCTAAATAAAGAATATATTTTTCAAATCTTTTTAAAGATCGATTTGAAAAAATAATTCTAAAGAGAGCCTCGATATTTTGTTGTAATCCCATAAATAAATGATTATTAATTATTTAAAAATAATGTTTTTTATTGTAAGATAAATTTTTATAACTTTATAAAATAAAGGTAGACTACCTTTTTTCTTCAAAATATTTGAAAACCCGTGTGGACTGGGTTTATAATATAGTCGCGGGTGGAGAGAACGCATCCGAAAAAATCGTTACATAAGTTTAACGCAAAAAGATTAAAATCATGAGCGAAGAAATTATGTTAGCACTAGCACAAAATAACGCACACGCAAATGCTATGAACGAAATATGGAAAGATTAATTTCCATAGATTTTGTAATTTAAATTGTTTTAAACCCTCTTTGATAAAAAGAGGGTTTTTTTTAAGGTTTTTTTATGGTATTTTTAATTGTTAGGTATACAGTTTAATTTAAATTAAAAGATAATACAAGTATGTTTTTTCCAAAATTTTTCTAAATGTCAATTAAAACAGTATTGTTAATTTTAATTTTTGCTTGGGGAATTCCCAGTACTTTTTTTAGAAGTAAGTTTAGGAAAATTGTATACCAAACTGATGATTGGACAATTAACATTAAGCCCTTATTTATAAAAGAAATTGTGGCTTTATTTAAAAATATTTATCCCAACAATCCGGATTATATTAAAATTCGAAATTATTACAGAATTTATTTAGTTATTTACTTAGTTCTATTTTTAATATATTATAATTTATGAAACAAAAAACTCATAAATTAAGCTTCATTCCAATTTTTGTAATAAGTCTATTTTATTTTTCATATTTACTAAAATGGGAACCTATATTATTAGGTGTTTTTAAAGAGCTATTGTTTCTCCCAAGTGTTTTAGCTCAAATATCTTTCGCCATTTATTTTTTAATAAAGATTCTAAAAAAAGAAATTAGATTTAGTTTTATATCAATAGTAAATATTGTTTTTTCAATGTTACTAATTTTAAGTTTTATAGTTTAGTTTTGGAAATAATTATCATTGGTTTAGTAGCGTTTTTTGCTTCTATTTTAACTTTTTTTTCAGGTTTTGGTTTAGGTACAATTCTCACCCCTGTAATGATGGTTTTTTTCCCTGTTGACATTGCAGTTGCGTTTACAGGAATTGTACATTTTTCAAATAATATTTTTAAGTTATTTATTGTTGGTAATAAAGTAGATAAAAAGGTTTTATTATATTTTGGAATTCCTGCTATAATTGCTGCTTTTGTTGGGTCTTATTTGCTTATTATTATGGACACTAATTACATAATGTATTCATTTAGATTTTTTGGCAATGTAAATTCAGTCTCTTACGTTAAATTCTTAATTTCTCTTCTTCTAATTGTGTTTTCTTTGATGGATTTAATACCTTTTCTTAAAAAACTTGAGTTTGAAGAAAAAAGCTTACCGATTGGAGGAATATTAAGTGGTTTTTTCGGAGGTCTTTCAGGAAATCAAGGTGCTTTAAGAAGCTCTTTTTTAATCAAATTAAATTTAGAGAAAGAAGTGTTTATTGCAACAACTGTGTTTATTTCTTTTTTTGTTGATTTAACAAGACTCAGTGTTTACTATTCGGACTTATCAAAAACCAATTTAGAAGATTATTATGCTTTAGGTATTGTTGGTTTATCGTCTGCTATTTTAGGAGCCTTTATTGGTAATAAGTTACTTAAAAAAATTACCTTAGATTATGTCAGATTAATAGTCTCTTCAATGATACTAATACTAGCATGTGGTCTTTTATTGGGATTGATTTAATTTTTAATATTTAATTCTTTTTTGCATTTTTTCCAATAACTAAAAAATGATTTTAAATTTTCCTTATGCTCAAACATCCAATCTCTTTGATCTTCATGCCCTGAGTAATTATTTAAGGGATGTTCTTTATAAATTGTTTCTTTTAAATCATATTCACTAACCAAATCTAAAAATGACCCAACATAAACTTGAATGTTTTTAATATTTTTTGATAATTCTGTTGAAAAGTCAAGACATTTATTTGAAACAGGGTATTTGTCAAAAACTTTAGGCTCAATCAAATAAACTCTATTGTATTCTTTGTCAATTCTCCAATTTGGATCTAAATTATAGTAGTTGTAAATAAGAGTAGGTTTATGATTGTCTATTTTTAAAGTTGTTCTGGGTGGCATTGATGTTTTTAAATTTAAGTCTATAGTTTCAACTAAATTTTCAGGAACTTCTAAATTTTCAAATGAAGAGTAGTCAATATCTAAAAAAGTATTTTTTTGATTTGTGTAACAGTATTTATTTATATTTTCTTGATTGGCATAATATTTTTTATTGCTATTAGAACCGCAAACCCATTGCCAACTGAGAGCATTACTACCCCAATCTCCATCTAATAAATTATAGTACATCCATTTTGCTGGATTCATCCAATGACTTTTAGCTACATTACAAGCAATTGAAGCTAAGTACATCCTATTGTGATTGTGCATGTAACCATCAGAATACAGCTCATTTATGCTATTGTCAATTGCTTGAATCCCACTTTTAGCCTCATATAAAGATTTTGAAAATGAATAATTTTTTACGTTTTCTTGATTGTTTTTTAAATCAAAATTGATCGCTTCTTTTTTTTCTTTCCAAATAAGTTGCCAGTAATCTCTCCAACAAAGCTCTTGAACAAATTTTTCTATTTTATAAAATGGAATTTTTTGTTCTAAAATTTTTTCAAAAACATATTTTGTTGAAATAACCCCTCTTGAAATGTAAGGAGATAATTTTGTTACCGAACCGTCAATAAAATTTCGGTTTTTTGCATAATTAACAGGATCTATTTTTTCAATTTTATCAATTATTTTTTCGTATTTATTTACCATTAATTACTATATAAAAATTAACTTTTTTTATTTGGAAAGTATACCTTCCTACTATATTTTTATAGTATCTTTAAAATCTATCTAAGAACTAATACAAAGAACATGCAAAATAGCTCAAACTCGTCTGGAAAATGTCCGTTTATGCACGGATCAACTACAACACAAGAAAATTCTGTAACAAAATGGTGGCCCAAATCTCTAAATCTTGATATACTTCATCAACACGATTCAAAAACTAATCCTTATGGAAAAGATTTTAATTATAGAGATGCTGTTAAGAGTTTAGATTTTAAGGAATTAGAAAAAGACATGCATGATTTAATGACCCAGCCTCAGGAATGGTGGCCTGCAGATTGGGGACATTATGGTGGTTTAATGATTAGAATGGCATGGCATGCTGCGGGAACATATAGAATAGGTGACGGAAGAGGTGGAGCAGGAACAGGAAATTTAAGATTTGCTCCTTTAAATTCATGGCCTGATAACGGAAATTTAGATAAGGCTAGAAGACTACTGTGGCCTATCAAAAAAAAATATGGGAATAATATAAGTTGGGCTGATTTATTTATTCTTGCTGGAAATATTGCATATGAAAGTATGGGGCTTAAAATGTTTGGTTTCTCTTACGGAAGAGCTGATATTTGGCACCCTGAAAAAGATATATATTGGGGTTCTGAAAATGAATTTCTAGCTCCAAGTGAAAATAGATATGAGAATCTTGATGATCCTTCAACCTTAGAGGAGCCATTAGGAGCAACTCATATGGGTCTAATATATGTCAACCCTGAAGGAGTAAATGGTAAACCGGACCCACTTAAAACTGCACTACATGTTAGGGAAACGTTCGCAAGAATGGCAATGAACGATGAAGAGACTGTAGCTTTAACGGCTGGAGGTCACACTGTGGGAAAAGCTCATGGTAATGGTGATGCTAGTGTTTTGGGTCCTGAACCTGAAGGAGCTAGTATTGAAAATCAAGGTTTTGGTTGGATAAATCCAAAAGGAAATGGAAATGGTGTTGATACTGTAACCAGTGGTTTAGAGGGGGCATGGACAACTTACCCAACTAAATGGGATAATGGTTATTTTGACATGCTTTTTAATCACGATTGGGAGTTACGAAAAAGTCCAGCTGGTGCATGGCAATGGGAACCTGTTAGTATTGAAGAAAGCAAAAAACCCGTTGATGCTAATAATCCTGAAAAAAGGCAGAATCCAATTATGACAGATGCAGATATGGCCATGAAGGAGGACCCTATTTACAGAGAAATTTCTTTAAAATTTAAAGAAGATCAAGAATATTTTTCAAAAACATTTGCTAAAGCTTGGTTTAAATTAACACATAGAGATATGGGGCCTAAAAGCAGGTATATTGGACCTAATATTCCATCTGAAGAATTGATTTGGCAAGATCCTGTTCCACAAGGAAATTCTAATTATGATGTTAAAGTAGTTAAAAAATCAATTCTTGAGTCAAATCTTTCAATTTCAGATAGAATAACTATAGCATGGGATAGTGCTAGAACTTTTAGAGGGTCTGACTTAAGAGGTGGAGCAAATGGTGCTAGAATTAGTCTATCTCCTCAAAACAATTGGGAAGGGAATGAGCCAGCCCGTTTAGCTAATACTTTGGGAGTTCTAAAGTCAATTGCTTTAAAGCACAAAATAAGTTTAGCTGATACTATAGTTTTGTCCGGAAATACTGCTGTTGAAGAAGCTGCAAAAGCTGCAGGATTTAATGTTGAAGTTCCATTTTTTTCTGGAAGAGGTGATGCATCACAAGAAATGACAGATGAAAACTCATTCAGTAATTTAGAACCGCATGCTGATGGATATAGAAACTGGATAAAAAATGAATATTTAGATAAAGCTGAAGAAATGATGTTAGATAAGACTCAACTTCTTGGACTGACAGCTCCTGAAATGACTGTTTTAGTTGGTGGTATGAGAGTTTTGAATGCTAATCATGGTTCTAGTTCTACAGGAATTTTTACTGATCAGCCAGGAGTTCTAACTAATGATTTTTTTGTGAATTTACTGGACATGAATAACAAATGGAATGTTTTAGGCGCCAACAAATATGAAATCATTGATAGAAAGTCTGGAGTAGTTAGATGGAAGGCATCCTCTGTTGATTTAATATTCGGATCTAACTCTATTCTTCGTTCTTATTCTGAAGTTTATGCTCAAGATGATAATAAAGAAAAGTTTGTTCACGACTTTATTTCAGCTTGGAATAAGGTAATGAATGCAGATATGTTCTAATATTATTTTCTTGAATTTAATTTTAGAAGAAGTCTTAGTACTTCTAAATATAACCAAACTAGTGTAACAAGTAAACCAAATGCTCCATACCATTCCATATATTTTGGAGCACCATTTTCGGCACCTTCCTCTATGAAGTCAAAGTCTAAAACAAGGTTTAGCGATGCAATAATTATTATGCCTAAGCTTATACCTATACTTAACATAGATCCATTTGTTGGATCTAAAAACGAAATAGTTAAACCAAAAAAACTTCCTATAAAAGAAAATAGGTACATTAGGGCAATCCCGCCAGTTGCAGCAAAAACTCCTAGTTTAAAATTCTCTGTTACTTTAATTAAGCCTGATTTATAAACAAATAAAAGAGACATTAAAATTGAGATTGTAATTATTATTGCATTAAGAACAATTCCATCAAGCATTTGTCCGTAGATATATGAAATAGATCCTAATAAGAGCCCTTCAAACATTGCATATAAAGGCACAGTAATTGGGGACCAGGTTTTTTTAAAAATTGTAATTAAAGCAACTATAAAACCTCCAATTCCACCTACTACCATAAACAAAAATCCATTTGGAACATAAGCAAAATATCCAGCAAACATTAAAAGTGCTAGAGAAATACCTGTCTTATCAACAGTACCTTGTATTGTCATAACATCGTCACGAACTATTGGCCCATTGCTAGTTGCTTTCAAGTTTTTAAAAACTTGTGAATTTAATGCAGGATTTCCTGATCTGAACATAGAGTGTCTTCTCATAATATAAATTTTTACAAATTTAAAAAAAATGTTTTTAAATTCACTTCAATTTTAAATGTTAATCTTAGTTTTAAAATTTACAATTATGAATTATAATCCAATAAATTTTTCAGAAAAGTTTAATCAGTTTAGCGATTATTGGAAGCCTAAAGTCATTTCAGAAATCAACAATTATCAATTTAAAATTGCAAAAATAAAAGGAGAATTTATTTGGCATACCCACCCTGAAACGGATGAAGCATTTATTGTTTTAAATGGAGAAATAAAGATAGAATTTAGAGATGGAATAGTTAAAATTAAACAAGGAGAAATGTTTGTAGTGCCTGCTGGAGTTGAACATAAGCCAAGCTCAGAAAATGAATCTCAAATCATGCTTATTGAGCCTAGAGGAGTGGTCAATACTGGAGAAAATAAATCTAGTAATTTTACTTATGAAAATGATGTTTGGATTTAAATTTTACTTTTAATTAGCTTTTTAGAAAGATAATTAAATCTAATGTAAAGAAGAATTGATGCAACAAATAGACCTGTAAATAGTCCAATCCAAATTCCTACACTTTTAAGTTCGGTATAAAGCCCTAAATAATAGCAAATAGGAAATCCTATTATCCAATATGAAATAAATGTTATTAAGGTAGGTGTTTTTACATCTTGAAGTCCTCTTAGTGCTCCTAAAATAACAACCTGTAGGCCATCAAATATTTGAAAGAAAGCTGCTATTAATAGTAATTTTGAAGCTAAGAGAATCACTTCAGAATTATCTTTAATATTAATTAAATCATATTCATCAAGGTACAAAGTTGGAAGCCACTCTCTGAATAAAAGAAAAAAGGTTGCAAAAACAATTTCTATCAAAAAAGTTAAAAAGAAAATTGAAAAGGCTATTCTTCTAAGGTTTAAAAAATCGTTTACCCCTTTTTGATTTCCTACTCTAACCATTGCTGCTACTGATAATCCAATACCAACCATAAATGTCATACTTGAAAGGTTTAAGGCAATCTGATTAGCTGCTTGAGGGTTTTTGCCAAGTACTCCACTTAGCCAGATCGCAGCAGTAAAAATACCTACTTCAAAAAACATTTGAAGAGCTGAAGGGAATCCTAAATTAAAAAGCTTAACGTTAATCTTTTTTTCAATTTTTCTAAAATTTAACCCTGTTATATAGTCTTTAAATTTATTTTTGCTTTTGAAAATTAACCATAAAAAATAGACCATTATAATTCTTGAAACTAATGTGCCAATAGCAGCTCCAATAATTCCTAATTTTGGAAATCCGAATGATCCAAAAATTAATAAGTAATTTAATATGATGTTAATAATATTAGCCAATATTGTAGCATACATTGGATACTTTGTGTTTGACAAACCATCAGAAAATTGTTTTAAAGCTTGAAAAATTATTAAGGGAATTAAAGATAGGGCAACAATATCTAAATAAGGAATTGCAAGGTTAACTACCTCAATAGGTTGATCCATTACATATAGCAAAGGTTTAGACATTAGAATTAAACAAAAAAGTATAATACTTAAAATAGTACTTAGAACAAGTCCGTGTTTAAATGCATTTTTACCATCACCAATATTACTGGATGAGTCTGCTTCAGCTACTAGAGGAGTGATAGCTGTTGTAAATCCTATACCAAGAGACATTGCAATAAAAATAAAACTATTTCCAAGTGATACTGCCGCAAGTTCAGCTGTACCAAGTTGACCAACCATAACATTGTCTGCAAAAGCTACAAATGTATGGCCTAACATACCAAGCATAACTGGAAAAGATAATTGTAAATTATAACGAAATTCTTTTGTATAATCTGAAATCAAATTTTTAAATTTTGACAAATGTAACTCACTTTTAATTAGTATTTTAATAAAAAAAATAAATGAAATCTAACTTTTCAAGAATTATTCAAGGATGTATGAGTTGGGGGAAGTGGGGGAATAATTTGTCTTCCAACGAAATGGAAGAGTTAATTCAATTTAATTTAGAAAACGGGATATCTTCATTCGATCATGCAGATATTTATGGAGACTATACCACTGAAACTGAATTTGGAAAAGCCTTTAAAAATTCAAGTGTAAAAAGAGAGGATATTCAACTAATATCTAAATGTGGAATTCAATATGTTGGAAAAACCAGGCCCAAAAATACTGTAAAGCATTATCAATATGATTCAAATTATATTGTATACAGCGCTGAGAAATCTATAAAAGATTTAAATTCAGAGTATTTGGACTTATTGCTTTTGCACCGTCCTAGTCCTTTAATTCATCCAGATGAAATAAAAAAAGCCGTTGATGTATTGATAAGTCAAGGAAAAATCAGAATGTTTGGAGTTTCAAACTTTTCTAATGAACAAACCGATTTAATTTCTTTAAAATCTAAAGTTAGTGTAAATCAAATTCAGTTTTCCCTTTCTTACAATAAAGCTTTATTTGATTCCTCACTAGATTATATGATTGCTAATAATATTATTCCTATGAGCTGGAGTCCTTTAGGGCTATTTTTTAAAGAAAAAAATAAATTAATCGATGATGTTCATTTACTACTTGATGAGTTTTGTGAAAAATATACTGCAACAAAAGATCAATTGTTGCTTTCGTGGATTTTAAAACATCCCTCTAATATTCATCCAGTAATTGGAACCGTTAAAAAAGAAAGAATATTAAAAGCCATTGAATCAGAATATATAAAATTAAGTGAAATAGATTGGTTTAGAATGTTGGAGACTTATTTGGGTCATAAATTACCATAAATTTTTTATTTATTTTCTTATATTTTAACCTCTTTTTATTCATTTATAGCTTAATTTTGTTATTTTTTTGCTTATTTTCTTTCGTTTTGTCCATTTTTTAAATTTTACTTAAGATTATATTTTTATAGAAAATTAAAAAATCAATTTATTTAATTTTATTGCTATTTTTTGCAATTTTTTATAAAATATAATTGATTTTGGCCATTTTTGGCCATTTTTTACCATTTTTTAAATTATTAATTTTATACAGATTATTTACTTTTAAAAAAATTATGAAAATATAAAACATTAGTATTGCTAATTGTTGAATTTTTGATCATTTTTGATCATTTTTGATCATTTTTGATCATTTTTTAATAGTTTTCAATATTATTTTTTGCTAAAGAATACTTGATTCTCTATAGATTTCCATAATAATAGGGATGCTATTGTTTTGTAGGGCTCCCATTTTTTTGTTAAAGTTTCTAATCTAAAATCATCCAATTTTTCTATTCCATAATTTTTTTTTACACTGTTAATTAGTGCTAAATCTCCTTTTGAAAATATATTTAATCTAAACATAATAAAAATCAAAAACATTTGTGATGTCCACATTCCTACGCCTTTTATTTTTACTAATTCTTCAATGATTTTATAATCTTCTAGTTTTTCAAATTCAATTTTTTTTTCTTCAAAATAATTAAAAGTATTTTTTATGTATTTAACTTTTCTCTTTGATATACCTATAGATTGCATTTTTTCATCTTTAATGTTTAGTATATCCTTATTAGTTTTTTTATTAATCAATTTGTTAAATCTTTTTTTAATTGTAATTGCTGCCTTGAAGCTTACTTGTTGTTCTATTATTAATAATGAAATAGCTTTTGCATAATTTTTCTCGTACCGATCTTCAATTGTAATTATTTTTCCAAACTTCAAAATTAAAAAGGACATTACTTTGTCACTTTTTAAGTGATCAAAGGCTTTTCTGAAATTCATTAACTTTTATTTTGGTGAGTATCGTAAAGGTATAGTGGAAAAGCTAATGAGAATCCAACAAAAAAAAGACAAAGTATATATTTCAATATTTTAAGATTATTATACTTAGCTTGATATAGCAAATAAAATAAAAATGTTGTAGCTGCAACTGTTAAATCCATTGCTATCATTGAAACAGGGCTTGTGCCAAAAAATATATCATTCCAAAAACCATTCATTTCCCAATTATTGGAAGATAAAAAATCAATTAAGTAATAGTAAGGAAGTATTGTTCCAAGAACACAAAGAATAAAATATATCTTTTTCATTTTATATTTCTTTTTGCTAGAATTTCTTTAATTTTTTTTTTAATCTTATTAATTCTCATCTTTCTAAACTCAACTTTTGAAGTGTTTCCACTAATTTCTGTTCTTAGAATTCTTTTTTTTAATTGATTTATTTTGTGACCCAATTTAGAAATATTATCTTTTCTCAGTTTGCTCATTTTAATAAATTATTATGTGTTGTCTTAAAGTTAATAAATCAATTTTAAACATAATAAGAATTATTATATTTAAATCATAACAACTGAAAGTATGGGATTTGTAAAAAAAAATTACTCCGACGGTTTTTTTAATGTTGGTGATAAGTATGGATTTTTACCTAAAAAAGCTCCTTTAGAAACTCTACCTAACCGTTATAAAAAACTGCAAAATATTTTGGATGATATGCCAGTAAATATAAATGGTAAATCAGGATATCTTGATCAGCCTGGTAAAATTCATGATTCTGTTGATGATCTTCCTAATTATTTTGATAATGTTAAAGAAGAATCTAATATTATGATCATTCAAGCTTTATTTAGATCATATTGTTTTTTGGCATCTGCATATACTTTAGAGCCTTCATTTCAACATTTTAGAAAAACTGGTTATTATGGAAAGGCTAAAAATATTTTACCAAAACAGATTGCTCAACCTTTTGTCGAAGTTGCTAGTAAACTTGATGTTTACCCTTGGTTAGATTATCACTATGCATATTCTTTAGGAAATTTTAAAAAAATTGATAAATCAGGAGATCATAAATGGACTAATTTAGATATGTGTGTTCGGTTTTCGGGTAAGCCTGATGAAGTTGGTTTTATAATGCTTCATGTTGATATTAATCAACATTCTCCAAGTCTAGTTGGATCTGTTATAAATGTATTACATGCCTTAAAAGAAGATAACCAAAAGGATTCAGTAAAATTTCTAAAAGAAAATTATTATACAATGAAACTTATGAATTCTCGACGAAAAGAAATGTGGAAAGCATCAAGATGGAATCATTATAATGATTTTAGAATTTTCATAATGGGAGTTAAGGGAAACGAAGAATTATTTGGAAAGGGTGTTGTATACCAAGGTGTTTGGGATAAACCTAAACAATTTAGAGGACAAACTGGAGCACAAGACGATATTATTCCTATGGAAGATATTTTTAGTGGTGTTATTAAGCATTATCCAAAAAATGAATTAACTAAATATTTGATAGACTTAAGAAGCTACAGGCCTAAATGTGTTCAACAGTTTTTTAAGGATTTAGAAGAAACTGTTAATGAATTTGAAGGTGAAGGTATTTCAGATGTTTTGTTTAAAAAAAAGAACTTTGATGGACTAAGTTATTTATTAGGAATTCTTGAAGAAATATATCATTTTAGAAATGGTCATTGGCAGTTTGTTCAAAAATATATTATGGCTAATACAAAATATTCAAAGGCTACAGGTGGCACTCCTATAATTAGTTGGCTTCCAAATCAAATGAAAGCGGTAATGAATGAAATGAATTATGTTATTTCTTTGATAAATAATAATCCTTTGAATAAAGAAACTTCTTTGATTTTTCAGGATATAAGTAATTCAATAAGCAAAAAAGTTGATTTATTAGATCATCAATTAAAATTGATCCAAAAAAAGTCTTTTTCTGCTAATAAAATTTATGATTTAAATAAGAAATATAATTTATCGGACAATCCAAATTAAATTAAGTTTTCAAAAAAACCTTTTTTTGAATTTTTTATAACATCGTTTGGATTAAAGTACTGTCCCTGCATTGTTATATAAACCCCGTTATCAAGTGATTGAGAAAATGAGAGGGCGCAGCCTAGATTAAAAAACCCATCGGATGAACTGCCAAATGCATAGGGGATCATAGCACCCGTTAATATTATCGTTTTATTTTTGATGTTAGCTTTTTGAATTTCTTTTGCACTTTTAACTATCCTATCAGTGCCATGAGTAATTACTATTCTTTTTGAATTACATTTTTTACAATTTGAAATTATATTATCAATATCAGATTGTGTCATTTCTAAACTATCTATCATCATGAGAGTTTTTACCTTTACATTTAATCGACAACGACTTCTTTTTAACATTTCAGGAATATGTGTTTTTTCAAAATATAAGTCACCATTTATATAATCATAACTTTTATCAAATGTTCCACCTGTAACAAATATTTGAATTGAATTGTTTATTTTCATTTCACTTCTTTTGCCAAAATTATATAAATAGGGAAATGATCACTATATCCGCCCAAAAATTTTCCCCCAGCAAAACTTCTGAATGGGTACCCTTCATATTTTCCATCAGAATTTATTAAATATTTTTTATTAAATACTCCAGATTTTAAAAAAAACAAACCAGAGTCTCCTAATAATTGATTTGAAATCATTATTTGATCAATCATATCCCACTTCCCTCTGTATTTATAAGTCCCATATCCTTTTTTAAATAATTCTTCTGTTGGATTATACAGTTGATTTTTTTTAGTTTTAAATTTATTTGAGTTTGTTAAAAGAGTTGGCTTAACACTTATATCTGTGGGATTATCATTAAAATCACCCATATTTATAATTTTAGCTTTAGGATTAACTAACATTATAGAGTCAATAATTTTTCTGTTAAGGATTCCAGCTTCAATTCTCCCTTGTTCACTTTTCATTCTTCCCCCTGACCTACTTGGCCAGTGATTGACTATAAAATGAATCATCTCATTATCTAAAAATCCAGAAACTAAGAGATGATCTCTTGTGTAATCAATCTCACCATTTTCTCTCTTTAAGTAGAGTGGATAGGCTTTGGTAAATGTTGGTCTAAACCTATTTTTTTTAAAAAGTAATGCAACATCTATCCCCCTTTCATCTTGAGAGTCAAAATGAGCAATTGAATAATCTTCGTTAATCAATTCTTCATTTTTTAATAGATCAACTAAAACTCTTTTATTTTCTATTTCACATAAACCAACAATTGAAGGAGAAGTTCCAACTATATCCTTTCCAATTTCAGAAATAACTTTAGCAATATTTTTTGATTTTAATGCGTAAATTTCATCTGTCCACTTGTCTTTTCCATCAGGTGTTCTATCATCATCATTGGTAATTGGATCATCAATAGTATCAAATAAATTTTCAACATTGTAAAATGCAATTGTATTAACACTATATTTTTTTGATGAATCAAGTTGTGACCAAGTTATAATTGAAAAAAAGAAAAATAGTATACTTAACAATCTAATCATGAGTTCAAATTACAAATATTTTATACATTTTGGTAATGTTATTTTAATAGACTCACAAATCAAAGAGCACCAAACATACTGAATAGAATGTTTAATTTTTTTTTATTAAATTTAAAATACTAACTAAAATATCATATAATGAAAAATTATTTAAATCTATTTACTCTTTTTTTTACAAGTTTTGTTTTTTCCCAAGCACAAATTACTTACACATCGGTTAGACTAGCAGATGCTACAGAATCTTCTTATTTAGAACTTGAGGAATTCTGGGCTGAAATCCATGAAAATTTAATTAAAGATGATTATGCTAGTTTTTGGGCAATTTGGAAAGTTGAACAAGACTCTGAAAAAGAAAATCAGTCAGATTATTTAATTATGAACATTTGGAAGGATTCTATACAAAAAGCTAAATCTATGCAACTAGATTTGAAAGAGTATGCTATGAACGTTTATAAAGGTAAACTTTCAAAATCTAAGTTTAATAAAAAATGGGATATCATTTCTAAAATAGGTTCTGAAAGAAGACAGTATCATATGGTAAGAATCGATAACACTATTTTTAATGGTAAGATTGAAAATGGAATGAAGATTCAAATTAATGCCTTTAAAGCATTAAATGATGAATACGAACAATACGAGACGGAATTTTATAAAAAATGGCATGAAAAAGGAATTTTAAATGGTTCTAGAAAATGGTGGGAAATAAATAGAGTTGTTGGATCCAGTGAAGAAAATTACCCTTCTCATGTAACAGTGGATATTTACGGTAAAGAACTTTCAGAGGAAGAACAACAAGAATTTTGGAAAGAAGTAACTTTTACAGACAGAATGATGTGGCAAAATGGAGTAAAAACCAGAGAATTATTAGGTCAAGAAATTTTAGAACTAGTTTATTATAGAAATTAAACTTTATTAAATAGTTAAAATCAAAAAGCCCGCTTAATAATAAGCAGGCTTTTTTAATTTTTGGTTAATAATCTATGATTATTTTCCTTTTACAAATGGTAATCCTGTTTTTGGACTTTCAACAACTTGTTTTCCAGCTGGTAGATCACAAGCTTCTGCTCTTTGATCTTTTGCGAAGTAATAAATAGTTTGATTTCTACCGCCTTTTAATTCTACATCTTTTGAATGTAAAAAGTAAGTTTTTCCTTTACTGTTTGTGTGTTTGTATCCCATTGTATTGGTTTTTAGTTAAACATTATTTTTACTAATCTATAAAAAAAAATTCTTATCTGATGTATTTTTTTCTTCTCTGTTGTAAAATTTTGTTAATTACTTTTTATTTTAATTTTTTTATTTATGATATTTATTAAAATTATAAAAATATATATAAACACATAATATACTGAAAACCAATATATTATATAATGTTTTATTAAAAAATTAATACTTTAACTAATAGAGTTACTCACAGAGAAACAACAGAGAAGATTTTTAAATTTTTTTTGTTAAATGTTGACAACTATTATATTTATTACCTTTATTTTACTAAGTTTTAAAAGAAATTTTCTAAAAAATAAATCTTAAGCTTCTCATGAATTATAAATTTATCCAATCAAATTTAGTATTGATATTCTCACTTTTTATTTCAATAATATTTTCCCAAAACAATTCTAATGAAAATTTAAAATCTTTGGCATTTGATATTATTTCAGAATCTAATAATTGTGTTTTTGTTACTTTAAATGATGAAAATAAACCTACAACTCGCATTATGGAGCACAATATCTATAATAACAAATTTGAAATTTATTTAGTTACAAATCCATTTTCTAGAAAAGTATCTCATTTAAAATTAAACCCTTCTGTTTCTTTAAATTTTCAATCAGTAGATAAGCTTGGTTATGTGTCATTAAACGCTAAAGCTGAATTAGTTGATGATATTGACTTAAAAAGGAAATATTGGAAAAAGGAGTGGACACCTTATTATAAAAATATCGAAAACGATTGTATATTAATCAAAATAATTCCTGAAACTCTTGAAATTATTAGTTTATCAAATAATGTTTTTGGAGATCCTAAGACTTGGAAACCAAAAACAATAGTTATAAATCATTAACTTTTTAGCGTAAGCTCTATAATAGTATCAATTTCGTTCATATTATCTTTATTTAAATTGATGGTTAGTGAAGATGCACTTTTTTTATAATTTACTTTTACCTCTGAATCGAAATATTTAATACTTTTTATTATTTCATCAAAATTATCAATTGAAATATTCTTCAATGAAGAATCAAGAATATGAATGTATATTTTATTTTTTACACGAGTTGAAACATACTTATCGTTCGGTTCTACAGGTCCTTTCCTTGAATTATAGATGGTAATTCCATATTTACTTATCCACTTTCCAATTTTTTCTAGAGATCTAATATGTTCATCTTGAATTTCTCCGTTAGGCATTGGACCAACATTCAACAATAAATTACTTCCGTATCCAGCAGCTTTAATTAAGTATTGAATTAATTCTTTTTCAGACTTGTGTTTCCTGTCTTTTAAATTAAAACCCCATGATCCATTTATAGTTTCACATACCTCAAGGGGTAGATTTCCTATATCATCTTCAGACGTAGCAAAGTCTTTTGTGCCTTTACCTGGCAAATCTTTTTCAAACATTTGAAAATCCTCTCCTGCGTTCGGAGCCAAATGGTGATTGCTTCCAATTAATGCGCTTGGTTGAATTCGATGTATAAGCTCATAAATTTCATTTAATTTAAAATCCACATTTATTTTTCCAAATCGTTTTCCATCCCAATCGTGTTGATCCCATTGTCCGTCAAACCAAATTCCTCCAATTGGTCCGTAATTAGTTAGAAGTTCAGTTAGTTGTAATTTCATAAAATTTATATAATTATTCCAGTCGCCCTCACCTCTCCCCTCGATTCCATTTCCTGTTCTTCCTCTTGGGAAATAATCGTCTCTGTACCAGTCTAATTGGGAGTAATAGAAAAATAATTTTATGTCGTGTTTGCTGCAGGCTTCTGCTAACATTTTAAGAATATCTTTTCCATAGGGAGTCTTTTTTACAATATTGTAGTCGCTGGCTTTAGATTCAAACATAGAAAAACCATCATGATGTCTACTTGTAATTGTAATATATTTCATTCCTGCATTTTTTGCCATTAAAACCCATTTTTCAGGATCATACTTTGTTGGATTAAAAAATTTAGGTAATTTTTCGTATTCATTTATGGAAATATTTTGATTATTCATAACCCATTCTCCATCTCCCAAAACACTGTAAACTCCCCAATGAATAAAAAGACCAAATTTCGCATTTTCAAACCATTCTCTAGCTTCAAGATTTTCTTTAGTGGGTTTGTATTGCGCATTTCCAATTATACTTATAATAAATACCATTATAAAAAAATATTTTTTCATTTTATAAATTCTTAGTTGTATTTTTAAATATATATGAAAATTTTCAAATGGGTTTTGTTTATATTGAGCAGTATTATATGTATAATTAGTTTAGTTGTTGTTTACTTAATGTATAGCAACCTTTCATTTATTGATTACCCATATGTTATCTCAGCAGTAGTCAGCGGAATTGTTGTAATATTAGCTTACAGATTTAAAGTAACCTAGTATATAACATTTTGTATTTGCCTCCATGTAACGAGTTTTACATTGTTAGTTTCTATAGCATCTTGAAATTTTTCACTTGAGACAACATCATAATCCAAATTTCTCCATTCAGACCCAAAATTTGGATGTTCAATAGTTATGTTTTGCATTTCATTATCATCAATTCCTAAATGAACAATAATTTCACTAAGCCCAGGTTTTAAATTGTTTAAAATAGTAATATAATAATTTTCCCAATCTGAAAACTC
The DNA here is from genome assembly GCA_016780345.1 of Flavobacteriaceae bacterium. Taxonomy (GTDB): domain Bacteria; phylum Bacteroidota; class Bacteroidia; order Flavobacteriales; family Flavobacteriaceae; genus MAG-121220-bin8. Next base: position 30,438 of record JADHLZ010000007.1, read on the forward strand.
TATTTTTGGACTAGCCATAAAGAAATTTTCTACTATAACTACATTTTTTGGTTTTGGAAAATCCTTATCAAAATGAGTTGCAACTAGTTTTGGAACAAATACAGGTAATTTATTTTCTTCCCCAATTTCAAGATAAACTTTAAACAAATCCTGCTTAAAAAATAATGCTCCTTCGTGACTGTCAATGTGTGATGGGCGAATTCCAATTGATTTAGCTAAATCAATTTGAGCTTGAAGCTCATTTTTTAAATCATATGGATTTGCATATAAAACAAATTTTTTCTTGTTATTAAACAAATGACCTTTGTTGTCAATCATAGACGGAATCTTAGATGAATCCAATACACCATCCCATTTGTAATCCCGCCACTCGCTAGTAACTGTTAAGTGTAGTCCTAAATCTATTTCTGGATTTTCAATTGCGAATTTTCCAACTTCATTTATATGTTTACAAGTCATCATTATACTGGCTGAGTTAACATGACCTTTTTTTAAAGCATCAAAACTTGCTTTATTGACTGAGCGAGATAATCCTAAATCATCGGCGTGAATGATTAATAATTTATCATCTTTTTTAAAACCAAGTTTTTCAGAAATGTTTTCATATTGTTTATAATCAGATTTTCCTACTATAAATTTATACCCAACTTTAAGATCAAATATTGGAATTTCATTGATTTCAAAAAATATTGAAATACCCATAATCAATATGCAAAACAATAGTATTAACCATTTAAAAAAATTAAAAAAGAGATTCGCTATTTTCAAAATATTAATCGGTTGTTCCAGGAAGATTTATAGGTTTGATTTGTTTCCAATTAAATTCAGCCTTAACTTCATTTGGATAAATCTCATCTAAATTATTAGCATTAAATAATCTACCATCTTTCATAACTAACTCCACAGAATTTGTATTCCTAATATTCTCTAAAGGGTTTTTATTTAATATAACAAGATCTGCTAATTTTCCTTTTTCAATACTTCCTAAATCATCTTCCAATCCAATACACTCCGCGCCTAAAATAGTAGCGACTCGTAAGGCATCATGTAAATCTAATCCTCCAGCTTGCATACTCCATAATTCCCAATGGTATCCTAGCCCCTGAAGCTGACCATGAGATCCTACTCCAACAATTCCACCATTTTCGACTAAATCTTTGATGAATTTTCCTTGTTCTTCAAACACATACTCTTCTTTATGAAACCATCCATCATTCCTTCTTCTTGATTTTGCATCTAAATGAGCTTTTGGAGTAAAGTAATTTAATTTTTTGTCACCTTGCACATCTTCAGTGGCATAAAAATAGTTTTCAGCCCATGGCCCCCCATATGAAACTAATAGTGTTGGAGTATAAGCCATTTTTGATTTAGCCATCACTTCAACTAGATCTTTGTATACAGGATAAATTGGAATATTATGTTCTTGTCCTGGGTATCCGTCAAGCATTTGATTAAGATTTAATTTAATATTAAGAGCTCCCTCAGTTGTTGGCATTAATTGTTGTTCCTTAGAAGCCATTAAAATCCATTGTCTATGCCTTCTATTTCCTGTCCGATACATTTTAATAGTCTTGGTATTATAATACTTTGAATATTGTTTAAGAATATCTTTTGTATGCTCTAAGCTTTTAAGATTATATCCCCAATATCCAACTCCTGGTCCTGTTGAGTAAATTCTTGGACCATGTATTAAGCCTGCATCTACCATATCAGCGTATGATAAAATATCGGTTGTTCCAGTTTGAGGGTCTCTGATTGTAGTTACTCCATAAGCTAAATTTGCAGCAAAAGACCATGTTTCAGATTTGTGAACATTTCTTGCCACTCTTACATGAGCGTGAGTATCTACAAATCCAGGGACAATAGTTTTCCCGCTTAAATCAATTTCTTTAATTGATCCGTCATTTAAAATATTACCAGATTTGGCAATTTGACTTATTCTATTATCAACAACAAGAATATCCCCATTTTCAATAATTTCTTTGTCTCTCATTGTAATTATTCTTGCATTCTTTAAAAGAACAGATCCTTTAACTGCTTTCTTGTCAATATATGTTTTAATTTCAATCTCAGCAGCAGTATATGCTTTAGATTTTTCATTGTCTTTAAGTTCATTATCTAAATCTGATTTTTTATCTTTTTTAATTTCTTTCTCTTTTTTTTCATTTTTAATTCTTTCTTCATCGGCCTTAGCAATTGGAATGTTATAGTTGAATAGAGATTTACCTAATGAAAAATATACATTATCTCCATTGGTACCCCACGAAGCAAATTCTCCCCCAAACTTTGTTAATTTTCTTGCTGGAAAACTAGAATTGTTAGGGTCAGAAACATTAATTGTCATGTTTTTAACTCCTGTATAGGGAATTGTTACAACATAAACATCATTGTTAATTACAGCAAGAGCTTCTTCTTTATTTGGTGATTTTATTATATATGAAGCTGGTGAAGGAGGTGATTTTCTTCCAGGTGTTCCATAAACTGAAATCCCAGTAATTTTTAAAATATCTTTTTCGTCTGATCCATCCCAACGAATAGAACTAAGTCCGTTAGATCCACTTGAAATGAAAATCCTATCTGAACTATTTATAAAATGAGGATTAGATCTGCCTTTTGTTAAATCAATAAAATTAGCTTTTCCACCTTTTGAAGATATCCACATAAATTTTGATTCAACTCCCAATGATCCAAAATTATCAAAATCATTTTCTGATGCTCTTATGAATACTATTTTATCACCTGAATTATTCCAAGCAGGATAAGAGTATACACCATTTTCAGTTGTAAGTTTTAAAGTTTTTTTTGATTTTAAAGACGTCTTATATATTGCTCCACCTTTTTTTTCATCCCATGTTGTAAATACTAGTTCTTCACCATTAGGAGACCAAACAGGCATTCCCTCAACATAATTTAAAGTTGTCAGTCTTGTGGGTTCGCCATAAGGGAGACTTTTTATATAAACTTTATTAAATGAAGTATACGCTATTTTTGATCCATCAGGTGAAACTCTAGGGTTTCTTATTTGATTTGACAAAATTTTATCTGTGTCTTCAATTGGGTAATTAAATTTAAGTTGAGGACCAAGTTCAATTATTTCATCAATCAGAAAAGGAATGTTAATTGCTGGTCCTCCTTCAATAGGAATCTTGTTTATTTTTCCACCATAAGAAGCTATCACATACTTACTATCTGGTGTAAAGCTCATAACAGGAATTGAGCCCAATGTATTTTGAGACTCGATATCATCCTTCTGAATTGGATATGCCAACCATTTTTCTGATCCAGTATTTAAATCTCTAGCAATTAAACCAGTTTTGTCATTCCATCTTGATCCATAAACAAGCCAATTTCCATCATTAGACAAAGTAGGAGCAAAAGCTGAACCATATCTGCTAATCATATTTTCAATAGTTCCAGTCTCTCTGTCATATCTTGCAATAGACATTTGAGGAAATCTTGCGTTATATTGCCAAGCATTAGATTTTCTTGAAAACCATATATATCTATCATTCCTTCCAACTGCAATATCACTCACTTTCAAACTGGAAGGTTCTTTGATTAGTTCAATTCCATTTCCACCTGATCTATGATTTAAAAAAAGTTTAGAATTTCTTCCACCTTTAGCGCTGATGACATAATCACCATCATTAGTCCATTCAACAGTTTCCATAAAAAAATCATCTCCTTTTGTCACCTGAGTTGAGTCTCCGGTTTTAAGGTTTAGTATCCAAGCATTAGGACCACCAGACCTATCGGAAACTATTAATAAATCCTTACCGTCAGGAGAAAATTTTGGATGTGTATCGTATGCTAAACCTTTTGTGATTCTTTTAGCTTTTCCTCCATCAATTGGAAGAGTATAAATATCTCCAAGCAAATCAAATGCGATTGTTTTACCGTCAGGACTAACATCTAATGATATCCATGTTCCTTCATCTGTTTTTAGATTTATTTCTCGTTCTGGTTTTAAAGGTAGTAGTGCTTTTTTCTTGTCAGGTTTTATTGAATCCTTTTTTTCAACTTTTATTTTTTTCTCAGGCTCTTGAGAGTTGATATAATTAATTGATAAAATGGAGAAAAAAAGAATGATTAAAATGCTATTTTTCATATTAAACAATTTTAGATAATTTAAGATATAAAAATATATTTGATTTATCCATTTTATATTTAATCTATCAATGGCATTAATATTGATTATATTTGATTTGGTTAGTAACCAAAAACTAATGGGATTTTTTTATAAGAAATTACTTTTATTTATTTCGTTTTTTTACTCACTTTTAACATCAGGTCAAGAAGGGTTACCAATTTATACCGACTATCTAACAGAAAACTATTACCTTCTTCATCCATCTATGGCTGGTGTTAATTTGGAGGGTATTAAAATTAGAATGACATCAAGAAAGCATTGGCTTGATCAAATAAATGCTCCTAATCTTCAAACTCTCTCTGTTGATGCTAGATTAAATAATCGAAGTGGTTTAGGTGTGATTTTATACAAAGATGAAAATGGCTATAATGCCCAAACAGGATTAACATTTACCTATGCTCATCATATAAATTTTAATGAAAACAGATCTAGAATGAATGAACCTAATTTATTTAATTATGGTTCTATAAATCAGTTATCATTCGGAATAAGTATTGGTGGAGTACAAAATTCATTAGATCAGACAACATTTGATCAGTTTGATATTTATGGGCAGCAAGATCCATTAATAAGCACTATAAATCAAAGCTCTGGTTATTTCAATATGGATGTTGGTGCTTCCTATGTTAATTTCAATTACTTCGCACATTTAACATTGAAAAATATTCTGTTTTCACCATTAAATATATATGGAGATCAGGTTTATGATTTTTCAAAAAACTATACCAGTTTCATAAAATATGTAGCTTCCTTTGGGTATTTGTTTTTTACTGAAACTCCTTTTTCTTTTGAACCTTCTATTCTGTTTTATGGTTCAAAATTAACAAGTGAAAAGGCATTAGATTTTAATTTGAAATCGTATTATAATTTGAATTATGGATACTTGTGGATAGGCCTTTCTTATAGACAAAGTTTTGATGGAGCAAGGTACAGAGAGGGAGAAAAACTAAAAAAACAAACATATCAACTAGTTACTCCAATATTTGGAGTCTCATACAAAGATTTTGTTTTTTCTTATAATTATTCATATCAACAGGGTAATATCATTATGGGTAAAGGTGGATTTCACCAAATAACCTTAGGCTACAATATAAATTTATTTAACTAGTTTCCTCTGATAAGGCTAAAGTGGCCTTTAAATTCTCTCCCATCCTCAAGATATGTTCTGAACCAATAGTCGGTAGCAGGCATTGGTTTACCTAAATAAGTTCCATCCCACCCTTCAGTTAAAGGATCAAGTTCTTTAAGTAATTTTCCAAATCTGTCGAAAATATACACTTTACTGTTGGCATTAAAATCTGATCGAATACCTAATACTTTCCAAGTTTCATTAATTCCGTCTCCATTAGGGGTAAAATATTTTTTATAACCTATAACTGACACATCGATTTGAGCTATTCCACAACCATAATCAAAAGTATAATAGCTATTTTTATCTCTTATATAAATGGTGTGAATTCCAGGTTTAACTGATTCGAACTTTGGCTGGTCTTGATAGGGTCCAAATGGATCATCTAATGAAAATTCATAATCTCCAATTCCAAGATTTAAAGTATCTATTGAAATAGAATTAGTATTATCGTTTTTTAAATCTTCAATAGTAATATCATCTAGTGATATTTTAGCTATTTCAGATTCAGTTACTTTAATGCTTTTAGTTCTAATACATTTAGTTAAAATATCTTCAACTATGACCTCGTAGACACCACCTTTATCCACTTTAATAGTTTCTGTCGTTTCATTGTAACTAGAATCAACAATTCCATTAAGATCGGTTCTTGACCAATAATAATTATAAATTGAAGAATCATTACTCCCATTCCAGTTGGATGTTCCAATTTCTATTGGATTATCAGGAAGTGGGTTTAAACAAACAATAGTTTCATTATCAATATCAAAACTTGGTAAAGGATTTACTACAAAATCAATTTTTGTTGAATTCACACATGTTTTACCAAAAGCTTCACTAATTGGATTAGAAATGTCTACCATAATATAATCGCCATTTTCAGCAGTTATTGTTGTGTTTAGAGTTGTTGATGGACCACTAATTAAAAGGTCATTTTTATCATATAATGAAAAACTATATTCAAAGTTCATGTAGTCTTGAACTGGTGCAGATGTTGGGTTTAATGGGTCGATAAATAGGTTCTCTTTAAACTTATCAATGTCAATGGAGAAAACAGTTTTACCATCATCATCTGTTCCAGATTGAGTATCATCACACTCTTCCAAAACAATATCGCTGAAAGGAGTTGGAGTTTCAAAAACTTGAAAGCTTACCGAACTTGAACTAACAAATGGAGCAGTTACTCCAACGTTATTAGTAAGTGTGACATCAATCTTTTGGTTTGTCAGATTTATTGTGGAAGGTAAAGTACTACTAGTGATTAGATTTCCACTGTCATCAATGTAGCTATATTCTATGTCAAAAGTTGAAATGTCTTGGTAAGGTAAAACTGAAGGGTCTGTTGTATTTCCAAGTAGAAGATCTTGTAATGTGCTTGTATCAAATATTGAATATCCATCAAGAGTAATTTGTTCGTCGCAAAGTAATAACACATCGTTGGGTTGGGTCCCTGATGCATCGATTACATCATAGATAACAGGTCTTTTCTCTACATATAAAGTAGTAACATGTTCAAGACCAATACAACTCGATTGTATGATGCTTAAATTAGTATTTTCAATATAGACCCATATGTCTTGTTCCCATCTATTGTTTAAAACGTTGTAGTTACTGACTAAATTTCCAGTAGAAATATCTGGGGTCTCAGTTTGATTAGTATAAGTAGATTGTGTTATATCAATTGGATTATTTCTTAAAGTGGCATCTCTTTCACTTCCATAAAATTCAAAGTTAATTCCTGACAGATCAAAAGCTAAAGGGGATTGAGCTTTAAGCTCATTTATAATATTTTCAAAAATAGTGGTACTGAATTCTTCTTTTCCATCCTGAGATTGACCTGTAAGATCAGGATCGGTATCAGATTTGAATAGATCCTCTTGATTTGCGGCTATGAAATTTACAGCAAAATCGTTTGGAACTTGACTGTACGATACTTTAAGCTCTATCTGACCTGATCTAAAACATCCTCCATCGTTTTTAGTAAAGACTACATCAATAATTTCTGGATCAACCGACGTAGACGAACTAGTATAGTTTTCTGCATCGGATATTAAAATTTCGTCCCCGTTTTCATCAAAATAAGTAAAAGTTTCACTTTCATAAAAAGTGGATAATTTTTCATTATAATCTGTTAAATCAAATAGTGGATTATCGCATTGTTCAACTTTCCAAACAGGATTTAATATAACAGGCAAAGGGTTAACTGTCAAAGTAAATGATGAGTCAGCAATATAACAGAGTGTTGATGCATTAGTATCAGTAATCCTTACAAATATTTCTTCTGTTTGAATTGTTGGATTGGATGGATCAAAAGAGCTATCAGGTGTGTTGTAATGAGAAGAAGGATTAGCAATTCCATTTGGATATGTTATAGGATCTTCAGCTTCAGCCTGAGTTAAATGATAAGTTACTATGAAACCGCCAGCTGCAACTTGATCGGGACCTAAAATTTCATCACTAAGTAACGTTAAATCAAATTTAGATGATCCATCAACATCGCTTCCTGAATCCACATCATCACAAACCTCTTCTACAGTAATAGTATTTGAAACTGGTGTTGGGTTTACAATAATATCAAATGTTTCAGTGGCATCGTAGCATCCTGTTGCATTATCAAGTAGTCTAACATAAATCGTTTGAGGGTCATACAAGTTTCCAGAGGGATCCAAGACATTTGTATAAGGACTTGTAATTGGGTTATCTCCTGATTCAGCATCAGCTTTAGTTTCATGGTATGAAACAGTAAATGCGTTACCATCTCTATCAACTTGTCCTCCAACTATTGCTGAAGTTTGAGTTTCTAAATCAAAGTTGTATGAAATACCATCAATTCCAGTTGAATCAGGATCACCAGAATCAACCTCATCACATAATTCAATATTTTCAACTGGATTTGGAACTGGAAGAGGATTTACTACATGAGTATATGATGTTGAACATACTATACCATTTGTTGTCACATCAATAAAGTATGTTGTTGTAACCTCAGGATTTAATGTCAATGTTGAAGCATTTATTGGAATATCAATAAAAGTTCCTGGGGTTTTAGGATCTTCATAATACCAATTCACAGTAGTTGTTCCTCTAAATTCATAAACAGGTCTTGATGGAGCATCAGGACAATCTGGATAATCGTTTAGTAACTTATTTCCCGATAAATTAAAATGTCCATAATCTTCGCTACCATCGTCTATTCCATCATTATCAGGTCCAGTAGCATTACAATTAGCGTCAAATTCATAGTCATTAGGTTCTCCACCTTCCCAGAGATTCCAACTAGGGTCTAAATCTCTTCCGTCAAGCCATTTCCAACCTCCATTAAATGTTTTTCCAGGGTTTGCAGCAGGAAATTGTTTTAATCCTAGCCACAAGGGAACTCCAGCAAGTCCTGCTGATTGTATGGCATTAAAAACTGCATCATGTTCGTCAGGATCGTTGATTTGATACATTGAAGCTCCAATTCCATAAGTTGGAAGTAAATCTTCAGCTTCACTAAAACTTCTTGACACTGGATCAACAAAATATGACGAAAGTCTTCCAGAATTGTCAGTATAATCTGCCAGAACTTTAGTTAAAGTTGGATTTGCAAGCTCAAAATCAAGAGCGGTTTGGGGGACACCACTAACTGTAATAGTAATCTCATCTCCAGGGCAACTTTCTGTTACACTTGGCGTAATTAGCGGATCTGGCAACAATACTTTAGTTTCAGATCTACTTACACTTACACATCCCTCTGAGTCTGAAACTTGAATGAAGTAGGTAGTTCCGTCCACAAGCGGTTCATTAACGTCCAATAAATTACCTATTGAGGAATCATTAGGATCGTAGTCGTCATAAATAGCAATAGTTAACCCAGTTGGATTACTTGGATCAATTTGTAAATCTCCAACTGTTGGGCTATCCGTTAAACAAAAAGTTTGAATAGGTTCAACTATAGGCGCGTTAGGTGGAGAATTTACAGTTAATCCGATATTAGCCGCAAGATTAGAATTGACAATACATTGGTATTCTTCAGTTTTTAATTGAACTCTATAATCTCCAGCTAATGACATATCAATATCTGAAATAATAAGCTCTTTTGAATCAAAACCTGTGATTTTAGTGTTAGAGCCATCTAAATTTATCCACTCTGCATTAGTTGTGTCAAAAAATTGCCACTGATAATCTATGATATTTGATGAGTGATTAGCATTTACATTAAACGAAACAGTATCACCAATACAACCTGATGTTGAAGTTGGTTCCTCTATTATTTCAACAGCTTGACCAGCTTGTTGAAAATAATATAAGTCAGTTACAGGGTCTTTGAGTGGTAAAACTTGATAGTCGTGGTTAATGACTCTTCCTCTACTATCCACTTGAGAATTATCAAAGGTTGGTACATTGTCTCCAAGAATTCCATCTATTAGTATTCCATCATCAAATCCTGCTTCAGTAACATCATTACAGCCATCACTATCACTATCTATGTCTAAATAATCAAGTATACTATCGTTGTCTGTATCTAATTTGTAATCTAAAATAAAAATACTAGGAACTATAATACTTTCGCTACTTGATCCAACATTATTTAATTTATGTGTAAGTTCAATACCATCTGTTTGGTAAGCGTAAAACTCATATGTTGTATTATCTCTAGTTTTAAATTTAAACCGAATCTCATTTGAGGTAAATTGAATAATATTTTCTTCGTATACACCGTCATAATTTGTATCAACATAAAGGTTGCCATCAGGATCCAGAAGAGTAATATTTGTAGATTCAGGCAGACTCTTTAATATAAAACTTTCTCCATTAACAGAGGCAACTGATTGACCCGAATCTTTAAAAAGGATGTTTAATTTTTCGTTAAAATTAAGAGTATATTTCAATTCTTGATCAGATCCTGGCTCAACTTGCGATTCAAAACCATTACTTGCATTAGTAATTGTGTGACCATTTCCAATTTTAGTAATTGTTCCTGTTATCATACCGTTTATTACATTTCCATTTACTGATCCATCATCAATATTTATACTTGGATTAGATGGATCTGAAAAATCTATTAATCCAGTTCCTGCAGACTCTACAGAATTTAAAATACCATCGTTATCAAGGTCTAAATCTATATTGTCAATGATTCCATCATTGTCAGAGTCGTTAGGACAAATACTGACCACAATCTGAGAAGATAAGTATTCTTTGTTATTGCATAATAAAATACCTTTTAAAACATAAATACCTTCTTCATTAGGAGTAAAAAACTCATCATCTTCGCCTGTTTCAATTAAATTACTTCCCTCTTTTTTCATCCATTTTATTTCATCAAACTGACTGAAATTACTAGCCTGAATTTCTATGTTAGAAGTTCCATCTTTATTAAGGCAAGATCCCAAAGTTTTGAGTTGGGCATCAATTTCAACAGTTGGAGGGGTTGTAAAACCAGAATAAAATCCAGCGGTTGTAGCGGCTCCAGATGAATTAACATATGCTACGTATAATTCATCATTTCCCTCGATAGTTACATTATTTGAGAGATTTTCAACTTTATATGTAACATAATCTCTATTTCCATCAACTTTTCTTGGGCTAGCATTATATATTGGCCCTGTAACATCGTTTCCATTAATTAATATTGTTGCACCATCTTTAGTTATAAACGAAACGGTAGCTTGTTCCTGAAATATTCTTCCCGCAACTTCATTGATAACAGGAATTTCATCGACATTTCCTTTCGTAGCACAATTTAGTGGAGGAACAAAATACATTGCCTGATTGGCAGCTGGAGCATTAGGAGTGTAATCTCTACCAGTACCTTGGTAAGCGAAAATTTTATCTTCACTATTATCTGTACGTATGTATAAATTACCTTCGTCATTAAATTTATCACCTTTTAAAATTAAATAATCTCCTGAATTAAGTGTGGTAATTGTGCCTTCATCATTAAGTTTTATGGCAGTATTGTCCTGGTCAGCTACAATTAAAACTGATTCGATTGTATTACTAGCGATTCCTTTAACAAAAATATACTCTGAACCTACTAATGTAGCATCAACAATTTGATCCATTCCATAATCTTGACCACTTTCAGAACTAAAAGAACCAAAAGATCCGACGTTAACAACAATTGGTTTGTCTGATTTAACTAAACTTCCAATAAGACTATTTAAATTGTTTGTATTAGTTATAAAATAGCTTTGAAATTTATTTAATGTCACAGAATGATCATTTTGACCTCCAGTTGTTTGAACTCCATCTTTTAAATCAAAGTCTACAGTAGTATTATTTTCAGTAGCCATTACGCTAATAAAACCTAAATGGTTTGAAGATTGATTTTGTAACATTCCAGCTCTAAACCTTGTTCCAAGGGCTGAAACTCCTTTACTCACAAGTGCTCCGGCCTGATAATATGGGCTAAGACTTGTAAATCTGAAAGACACATAAATTTCTGACTCTGCTTCTATAATAAATCCTGTATCTAAAACAAGTTCGGCTTGATTTGAGTTAACAAAAATTTCAGACCATTGAACAGTATTGTCTGTAGGATCATTTGCAATTATAACTTGTTTAGGATTACCGTTTGAAACTTGACCAGTTTCATATGGTGTTTCGTTTTCATCTCCATTTCGAATTATATAGGTAACAGGAGTTTTACTTGGAGTTGATATGTAAAGAATTTGAGAACCTGGTCCAGAATTACCATTAACTCCAGTCACGGGTGGAATATAATGAGTTTTACTTAATTGTGAAAACAGTAAACTGAAATTAAATAAAAATAAAAGAAAAAATAAATATTTTTTAATCAAACTGTTGTCTTTAATAATGCTTAAAATACAAATATATCTGTTTTTACAATTCAATTATTAAGCCATAAATACTATGTTATTGAAATTGTTTTGTATAATTTTATAATGATATAAGCCTTTTTCAACTTCAAAAATGAAAACCAAAAACAATAGAAGAGCAGCCCTAATTTATCATGCTAAGCCAAGACCAGGAAAAATAGAAGTCAATCCAACTACAAAATACAGTAGTCAAAGAGATTTAGCATTAGCATATTCTCCAGGTGTGGCTTATCCTTGTTTGGAGATTGAAAAAAATCCTAATAACGTTTACAAATATACTGCAAAAGGAAATTTAGTTGCTGTTATAACAAATGGCACTGCTGTTTTAGGCCTTGGAGATATTGGACCTGAAGCTTCTAAGCCTGTAATGGAGGGAAAGGCATTACTTTTTAAAATATTTGCTGGAATTGATGTTTTTGATATTGAAATTGATGCAAGTGATCCAGAAAAGTTTATTGAAACTGTTAAAAGAATTGCTCCAACATTTGGAGGAATTAATTTAGAAGATATTAAAGCGCCTGAAGCATTTGAAATTGAAAAAAGACTCTCGGATGAGCTTAATATCCCAGTTATGCATGACGATCAGCATGGAACCGCTATTATTTCTGCAGCAGCTTTACTAAATGCATTAGAACTAGTTAATAAAAAAATTGAAAATGTTAAAGTTGTGGTTTGTGGTGCTGGTGCTGCTGCTATCTCTTGTTCTAGGATGTATTTATCTCTGGGACTAAAAAGAGAAAATATTATAATGACTGACAGTAAAGGTGTTATTAAATCATCTAGAGAATATTTAACTAAGGAAAAAGCAGAATTTGCAACAAATAAAAAATTAAACACTTTAGAAGAAGCAATGATAGGTGCAGATGTTTTTATAGGGCTTTCAAAAGCAGATATGCTGAGTCCAGAAATGCTTTTATCAATGGCAGAAAATCCAATTGTTTTCGCAATGGCTAATCCTGACCCAGAAATTAATTATAACCTGGCCATGCAAACTCGAGATGATATTATAATGGCAACGGGTAGGTCTGATCATCCAAATCAAGTTAATAACGTTCTAGGTTTTCCGTTTATTTTTAGAGGAGCATTGGATGTTAAGGCTACTAAAATAAACGAAAAAATGAAAATGGCTGCTGTTTTAGCTCTTGCCGAAATTACAAAAGAAACCGTTCCAGAATTTGTTAATATAGCCTATGATAAAACTAAGCTAGCTTTTGGAAAAAATTATATTATTCCTAAGCCATTTGATCCAAGACTTATCACAAAAATTCCTCCAATGGTTGCTAAAGCGGCTATGGATTCAGGAGTTGCAAGAGAACCAATAAAAAATTGGGAACAATATGAAGAGGAATTGCATAGTAGACTATATAGTGATCAAAAAATGGCGAGAATGCTTTTAAACAGAGCAAAGGCTGACCCTAAAAAAATTGTTTTTGCCGAGGCTGATCATTTAGATGTTTTAAAAGCTGCTCAAATTGTATATGAGGAAGGTATAGGGATTCCTGTTTTACTTGGAAATATTGAAATCATAAACGAATTAAAGAATGAAATTGAATTTGAAGAAGAAGTGGATATTATTGATCCAAAATCGGATGAACAAAAAGAAATAAGAGAAAAGTACGGAAAAATCTATTGGTCAAAACGTAAAAGAAAAGGGGCTTCACTCGAGGACTCAATTGATAAAATGAAACAAAGAAATTATTTTGCTGGAATGATGTTAAGCTCTGGAGACGTTGATGCGCTAATTTCAGGTTATTCCAGAAGCTATCCTGTTACTTTTAAACCCATTATAGAAACCATTGGAAAGGTTAGAGGAATTGAAAAAGTAGCAACAACAAACCTCATGATAACAAGTAAGGGACCTTTGTTTTTTTCTGATACATCTATAAATATTGACCCTTCTCCAAAAGAATTAGCTAGGATTGCAAAGATGACTTCTGATATTGTAAAAATGTTTGGATTAAAGCCTACGATTGCTATGGTTTCGTATTCAAATTTTGGTTCAAATTCACATCCTTCAGCTTTAAAAGTTAATAAAGCAGTAAAGTATTTACACAGATATTTTCCTGATCTAGATGTTGATGGTGAGCTACAAACTGACTTTGCTTTAAATAAGGATATGCTTAAAGATAGGTTTAGTTTTTCTAAACTTTCAGGTAAAAAGGTTAATACTTTGATTTTTCCAAATTTAGATTCCGCAAATACTAATTATAAACTTGTAAAAGAATTAGATAATGCACTTTCAATTGGTCCAATTTTGATGGGTATGTCAAAAGCTGCTCATATTACTCAACTTGGAGCAAGCGTTGATGAAATAGTTAATATGTCTGCTTTAGCAGTTGTTGATGCACAAAAAAAAATAAAATTAGATTTATGATTACTCAAATTAAAGGAAGACTTGTTGAAAAATCTCCTACAGAACTTGTTATAGATTGTAATGGTATAGGTTACCTTGTTAATATATCCTTGAATACGTTTTCTTTGCTTTCTAATTCAGAGAGCATCTCACTTTACACACACCTTCAAGTCAAGGAAGATTCTCATACACTTTATGGATTTTTTGAAAAAACAGAAAGAAATCTATTTAGAAAATTAATTTCAGTTTCTGGAATTGGAGCAAGTACAGCCAGAAGTATGCTATCTTCTCTTAGTCCTGATGAAATTCAAAGAGCTATTCTTTCTGAAAATGTTACTACAATACAATCTATTAAAGGAATTGGGTTAAAAACAGCTCAACGAGTAATTATAGAATTAAGAGATAAAGTTGCTGTTTTAGGAGATGGTGATGAAAGAATTTTAGGGATTTCAAATTCAAAAAGAGAAGAAGCCCTCTCTGCTTTAGAAGTTCTTGGCTATACACGAAAACAAACAACTAAAGTTATTGATAAAATTATTGGAGATAACTCAGAAAACTCTGTTGAAGGAATAATTAAAGATGCGTTGAATAAATTATAAAGTATTGATTGAATTTGTTTTAAAAAAAAAGGTTTTATTTTTTTCTTTTTTCCTTGTATTGTTTTCTTTAAATATAAAGGGACAGAAATTAATTAATTTAGATACTATTGAGAACATTGTTTATCTCGGAAAATTTAAATTAAAAACTCCTTCTTTTTTTAAATCAAAATATACCTATGATCCTAAAATTGATAAATATATTTACACCACTAAAATTGGAGAAATAGATGTTGGAGTTCCTCTTTTATTAACACCAGAAGAGTATCGTGAAAGAGTTAAAGAAGAAAGTATAAAATCTTATTTTTCAGAGAAAATTGATCTTCTAAAGGAAGACGATATTGATGAGACAGGTAAATTAAAAAATCTTCTTCCCGATTTATATATAAATTCCAATTTTTTTCAATCAATATTTGGAGGAGATAATATTGAACTTACTCCACAAGGATCTATATCCATGGATATTGGATTAAGATATCAAAAAAGTGACAACCCCTCAATTCCGAGAAAAAATCAGAGTAATATAGGTTTAGATTTTAATCAAAATATAAGCCTTAGTATGACTGGTAAAATTGGTGAAAGATTAAACATAAGCTCAAATTACGATACTCAATCTACTTTTGATTTTCAGAACTTATTAAAACTTGATTACACCCCTACAGAGGACGATATAATTCAAAAAATTGAAGTTGGAAATGTCAGTATGCCACTTAGTGGTTCATTAATTTCTGGTGCTCAAAGTTTGTTTGGATTAAAAACGGAATTAAAATTTGGTAATACAAAAGTTACAGCAATACTTTCTGAACAAAGATCTCAATCACAAACTGTGACCTCTAGCGGAAGTGGAAGTTTTGAGGAATTTTCTATATTACCATTAGATTACGATGAGAATAGACACTTTTTTTTAGGACAATACTTTAGAGATAAATACGAAGAGACCGTAAAAACATATCCCTATTTAAACACACAAGTTCAAATTTCAAGAATTGAAGTTTGGGTTACCAATCAATCTAACAGAACTCAAAATGTTAGAAATATTATTGCGATGCAAGATTTGGCTGAATCAAATCCTGAAAAGACAAGATTAGATGATTTTTTTCCTTCTTTTTTTCTAAAACCTGGTATAAATATTTATCCGGACAACTCTGTTAATAAGTTAGATCCTGAAGAAATTGGTAATGGACTTTTAACTTCATCAATTAGAGATATTTCAAAATCAAAAGATGGTTTTGGATCTATTTCCAGATTAGTTTCAGAAGGAAGTGATTTCTCTGTTTTAGAGAATGCTAGAAAACTAGATATTAATGAATATAAGCTAAATGACAAGCTTGGTTATATATCTTTAACACAACCTTTAAATAATGACGAAATTTTAGCTGTAGCCTATCAATATACTGTTGCAGGTAAAGTTTATCAAGTAGGAGAGTTTGCCAATGATGGAATAGACGCAACAACGTTATCAAGTCAAACAGGTCAACAGACGATTTCAAATAACAGTTTGATACTAAAGTTACTTAAAAGCAGTATAACAAATGTAAATCAACCTGTTTGGGATTTAATGATGAAAAATATTTATTCTTTGGGATCAAGAATTTCTAAAGAAGATTTTAGATTAAATATTTACTATAGTAATCCTTCTCCAATAAATTATATCCAGGCTGTGGATCAGTCTTTATGGCCAGAAAATATAAACGGAAAAACTCTACTTTCTTTATTCAATTTTGATAATCTGAATATGAACAATGATGTTGAAAATGGAGGAGATGGATTTTTCGATTTTGTTCCAAATATAACTGTTGATACTAATAATGGACTTGTTATATTTACATCTGTTGAGCCTTTTGGAAAATATCTATTTGATAAGTTAAAATCATCATCAGGATCAAGTGAGAATTATGAAAACTTGGCTTCGTATAATTTAAACCAAAAAAAATACGTTTATAATGAAATTTACACTCAATCTAAAACTGAAGCTGAAAAACAATCCGAAAAAAATAAATTTCAATTAAAAGGTTCATTTAAAAATTCTGGTGATGCAGGTGGCATTGCAATTGGGCAGTTTAATATTCCAAGGGGATCTGTTAAGGTTACAGCAGGCGGAAGATTATTGCAAGAGGGAATGGACTATACTGTAAATTATCAGGCTGGTAGAGTTCAAATTCTAGATGAAACTCTAAAAAATTCTAATGTTCCAATCGAAATTTCAACAGAAAGCAATTCGTTTTATTCTCAACAAAAGAAAAGGTTTTCTGGATTTAATGTTGAGCATAAGTTTAATGATAATTTTATTCTTGGTGGAACATTAATGAATTTGAGCGAGAGATCTGTTAGTCAAAAGGCAAATTATGGAATAGAACCTGTTAATAACACTATGATTGGATTCAACGGAATATATTCTTCAGAGGTTCCTTTTTTTACAAGATTGGTTAATAAGTTGCCTAATATTGAAACAGATGTAGAATCAAATATTTCTCTTAAGGCTGAATTTGCATATTTGCATGCTGGATCGCCCAGAAATTCAGGATTTGACAATGTTGCAACTGTCTATATTGATGATTTTGAAGGTTCAGAAAATAGTATTAATCTTAAAGATACTTCTTCATGGAATTTATCTAGCACACCAGTTAATGTTAAAGGATCAGATTTTGGTAAAGATGATCTTAGATCAGGATATAATAGAGCCAAATTAGCTTGGTATACTATTGATCCAATATTTTATACAAGACAAAGACCATCTGAAATTTCAGAGGATGAGATTTCTAAAAATGAAACAAGAAGAATTTTTATTGAAGAAATTTTTCCACAACAAGATATTATTGAGGGTCAATCAAGAGTACAAAGTACGTTTGATTTAAGTTTCTTTCCAAAAGAAAAAGGTCCTTACAATAATAATATGCCTTCAAATTTTAGTAATGATTTTATAAACAATTGGGCTGGTATTACTAGAGAAATAAGTTCAACTAATTTTGAAAAATCAAATGTTGAATTCATACAGTTTTGGCTATTGAATACTTTTTCTGAAAACGAATCAAATTCAAATAATTTGGGTAGCTTAATTTTCAATCTAGGAAGTATTTCAGAAGACGTCTTAAGTGATGGGAAAAAACAATATGAAAATGGTTTGCCAGGATCAAATTCTCAACAAATTGTAAACGAAACTAATTGGGGAAAAACACCATCTACTCAATCTTTGGTTTATTCATTTGATTCAGATGCTAATAACAGACTTTTACAAGACCTTGGTTATGATGGGTTGAATGATAATGATGAATTAATAAAATACAATAACGGTTCAAGTGTAGACCCAGCTGGAGATAATTATCAATATTATATCGATGCAAATGGCGGAATAATTAATAGATATAAGAATTATAATGGCACCCAGGGAAATTCACCAATTGAAGTTGGAAACACTGGCAGAGGCTCAACTACAGTTCCTGACAGAGAGGATGTTAATAATGACAATACTATGAATACTATTGATAGTTATTTTGAGTATATTATTCCAATAACTAAAAATATGGGCGTAGGTAATCATCCATTTATTAGTGATGTAAGAAATGATGTCAAAGTAGATTTGCCAAATGGCCAAACTATAATCACTAGCTGGATTCAATTTAAAATTCCTGTATCAAGTCAGTTTTATAAAAGTAATAAGTACAGCCCATTCTTCAATTCAATTAATGGAATGGATAATCTTAGATCAGTTCAATTTATGAGAATGTATTTGAAAGGATTTAGTTCCCCTGTTACATTAAGATTTGGAACACTAGATTTAGTGAGAAGTGAATGGAAAAGATATACTAAAACTTTAAATGCTAATAACATAAATTATCCTAATACTTCACTAGAAATTGGTTCTGTTAATATTTTAGAAAATGAGAACAGAGTGCCTATAAATTATGTTTTACCACCAGGTGTTGAAAGAGAGGAAATCAACTCAAATAGTAATATAATTAGACAAAACGAACAATCATTATCGTTAAAAGTAAATAATCTTCAACCTCAAGACTCTAAGGGTGTTTATAAAATGATTGATTACGATATGAGACAATACAAGTCAGTAAAGATGTTTATTCATGCAGAATCATTAGAGGGTAGTAATCAATTACCTGGAGAGGGAGCTGAGGAAGATTTTGATAAAAGGATTGTTGCTTTTTTAAGATTAGGCTCAGATTTAACTGATAATTATTATCAGATCGAAATTCCTTTAAAACCAACATTATATAATAGTGGAAGCTCTAACAGATTTAATGCTGATGAAGTTTGGAATCCGGATTCTAATTCAATGGATTTTTCTCTTAATAAATTAACAAAGATTAAAGCATTGGCTATGAATCAAATAAGTTCAGGTGAAGTAATTTATTTTAATGAAAATCTAGAAATTATTGATGAATTTTCAAAAATATCAACTCTGCCTGGAAATAAAAAATACAAATTCGCCATAAAGGGAAATCCCACTATAGGATCAATTAAGAATCTAATGATAGGACTTAAAAATCCGTCTCAAAATATAGGAGAAACTTTAAGTGCTGAAGTTTGGTTTAATGAACTAAGACTTTCTGAAATTGATGGAGGGGGTGGATGGTCTGCACTTGCAGCTATAGATGCAAATTTTGCAGATTTTGCAAATATTTCAGTGTCTGGAAAAATGTCTACAATTGGATTTGGGTCAATTGACAAAACCCCAAATCAGAGAAGTAGAGAAGAGCAAAAGCAATATGTATTTATGAGTAGTTTAAATATGGGTCAAGTTTTTCCAAAAAACTGGAACATTCAAATTCCAATTTCTTACAGCATATCGGAAGAGTTTACAACTCCTGAATACGATCCTTATTACCAAGATATTAAATTGAAGGATAGATTAAGTTCAGCAACTAGAAATTCACAGAGAGATTCAATAAAAAATCAAGCGATTAGTTATAAGAAAATTACAAGTGTTAATGTTTCGGGGGTTAAAAAAAACAGATCTATGGAGCAAAAGGAAAGAGTTTATGATATTGAAAACTTTGATTTTTCCTACAGTTATAATCAAGAACTTCAACACGATTATGAAATAGAAAATTATACAAAGAAAACTGCTCGAGTAAGTTCTCAATACAGTTATAATTTTAATCCTTTTGTTATTTCTCCTTTTAAAAAAATTAAGTTTTTAGAAAACAAAAAATACTTAGAGTGGTTGAAGGAGTTTAATATAAATCCATTGTTATCTAATATTAGTTTTGATGCCAATATTAATAGAACTTTTAATAGTCAAAGATTTAGAGATATTTATATTGAAGGAGCTGATTCATCAGATCAAATTAAACTTCCAGAAATTCAGCAAAGAAATTTTTTATTTGATTGGAATCTTAACCTAAGTCAAAATCTAACAAATTCTCTTAGACTTGATTTTTCTGCCTCAAATAACAGTATTGTAAAAAATTATTTTGAAACCGATGTTTTAGGCGAAAAAGTGGTTAATAAAGAACTTGATATTTGGGATGGTTTTTGGAATACTGGTGAAGCAATTTCACACAATCAATCTTTTGGTTTGAGTTATGAATTACCATTTAAATTGTTTCCCATTATTAACTTTATTTCAAGTAGTTACAATTATACAGGAGATTTTAACTGGGAAAGAGGTTCGGATGCAATGGCTTTAGTTGAAGACGAGTTTGCAAATAAATTAGGAAATGTAAATACCATTCAAAATTCGAATAGTCAAACATTAACTGTGTCTTTTAACATGTCTAAATTGTATAGAAATTTAAATTTAAAAAAGAAACAGAAGCCTAAGTCATCTTATGAAAAAGGGATAAATTCGTTAGTAGGATTCTTTACTGGTCTTTCCAGATTTAAATTTAATTATTCAGAAAATAACGGAAAAGTTCTTCCTGGATATTTAGAGACTCTAGGATTTTTGGGAACATCCAAACCTTCATTTGGTTTTATCTTTGGAAGTCAATCAGACATTAGATACGAAGCTGCAAAAAATGGGTGGCTTACAAGTTTTCCTAGTTTTAATGAGCAGTATACCCAAGTTAATAATATTAAATATGATATTTCTGCAGAGATATCTTGGATTAAAGATTTAAAAATTTCTTTAAAGGCTAATAGAAACTATTCAGAAAATTATGCTGAGAATTATATAGTTATAAACGATGAGTATAATGCTTTGTCTCCAAACTCTTTTGGGAACTTTGAAATTTCCACAGTTCTTTTAAAAACTTCATTCTCAAAAAGTGATCAGTACAATTCTATGACTTTTGAAAACCTTCAAAACAATAGACTAATAATAGCAAAAAGACTAGCTGCATTAAAAGGAGATAATTCTGGAAATGTTGATGAGTTTGGTTTTCCAATTGGTTATGGAAAAAATAATCAAGCAGTATTAATTCCTTCATTTTTGTCAGCATATACTGGAAAAAATCCTGAAAGTATTTCATTAAATGCTATTTCAGATAATCCTCTCCCCAACTGGTCTTTAAATTACAGTGGACTTATAAATATTGATTTTATAAAGGAGCGGTTCAAGAGGTTTAGCTTAGGTCATTCCTACAGATCAAGTTATACTTTAAATAATTTTAAATCAAATCTTGATTACGATCCTTTAAATCCAAAATTGACAGATGATTCTGGGAATTATTTAAATGAAATTTTATATACCAATATTAATCTTGTAGAACAGTTTAATCCTTTTATAAAAGTTGATATGGAGTTAAATAATTCACTTCAAATTGTTTTATCATTGAAAAAAGACAGGGCATTATCACTAAGTCTTGATAACAATTTATTGACAGAGTCATCTGGTACAGATTATTCAATTGGTTTTGGATATAGAATCAAAGATTTAAAGTTTACCAATACAGTTGGAGGAAAAAGAAGGATATCAAAAGGAGATTTAAATATTAAAACAGATTTAAATTTTAGAGATAATATTACGATAATTAGAAATTTAAATATTGAAGATAATAAAGTTACAGCAGGTCAAACTATGTGGTCTTTGAAGACTTCTGCGGATTATAACCTTTCAAAGAATTTTAATGCTATTTTCTTTTACGATCATTTGTTTTCCAAATTTGCAATTTCAACTGCTTTTCCAATGACTACAATAAGAGCAGGAATGACTTTAAGATATAATTTTGGAGAATAATTTTATTGGATTACATTTGTTTTTTAATACTTAACAAATGGAAATTAAACCTGAATTAAAGTACACAAAAGACCATGAATGGATTTCAGTAGATGGCGATCAAGCAACAATTGGTATTACTGATTACGCACAAGGAGAATTGGGAGACATTGTTTATGTTGAGATAGAATCTATTGGTGATGAGCTTCAAAAAGAAGAAATTTTTGGATCGGTTGAGGCAGTAAAAACAGTTTCAGATTTATTTTTACCAGTTTCTGGCGAGATTATTGAAATGAACGAAAATTTGGAGGATAATCCAGAGTTAATTAACGAAGATCCCTATGGAAATGGATGGATTATTAAAATGAGAATTAGTGATCAAAGTGAACTGAGCGATTTATTAGGAGCAGAGGAGTACAAAGAACTAATAGGTGCTTAAAAATTTTATTCATTACTGGATATTTCCTTATACTTTTATTGTCATAACTCTTTCGTTAATTCCAGTACCAAATTTAAAAATACCAGATTTTAATCTTTTTCAGCCAGACAAACTGGTTCATATGTTAATGTATTTTACAATGTTTTTTGGATGGGTTAATTCTAAATTTTTCAATGAAAGTAAGTTAAAATTAAAGTCGCTTATTTTGGTTTTTATTATAAGTTTTTTTACCGAAATTTTACAAATTACAAGTTTTATTCAGAGGCATTTTGAAATAGCTGATCTGGTTGCTAATTCCATAGGAATTATTCTTTCATACATTGTATTTGTTTTATATCCACACAAAAAAAGTCTGTCTTAGTTTTTTTAAAAAAAAAAAATTACTTTAGCATTAATTTAAATTTATGCAGCCAAAAAAGAATCCAAATTCTGAGTTAAGAAATTACAGTAGTCTTTTCTTTGCATTTGGTCTATGTTTAATTTTATTTATTTCATGGAGAGCCATTGAAGCTAAAACGTATGAAGCCCAATATGATTATGAATCTTTAAATGTTGATGACGATGACGATGAAGAAATACCAATTACTGAGCAATTAAAGACACCACCACCTCCACCACCTCCACCTGCTCCTGAAATAATTGATGTTGTTGAAGATGAAGAAGAAATTGAAGAGACTGTTATTGAATCTACTGAAACTGATCAAGAAGAGATTGTTGAAGAAGTAGAAGTTATGGAAGAAGTGGTGGAAATGGATATTCCATTTGCAATCATTGAAGATGTTCCTTTATTTCCTGGTTGTGAAAACGTAGCTAAATCCCAAAGAAGAGATTGTTTTCAAGACAAAATGAATGAACATATTAAAAAGTACTTTAGATATCCTGAAATCGCTCAGGAAATGGGAATTCAAGGTAGAGTTTTTGTACAATTTTTGATTCAAAAAGATGGAAGCATTGGAGGAATTAGAACAAGAGGTCCGGATAAAAATTTAGAACAAGAGGCCAAAAGAATTATTGATAAACTTCCTAAAATGATTCCTGGAAAACAAAGAGGAAGAGCAGTTAGGGTTCCTTTTAGTATTCCTATTACTTTCAGACTCCAATAGTATTAGTTAAAATGTTTTAATTAGGGAAAAAATAGTTGTTTTCTCTACATTTCTGCGCTAAATTTGCACTCTATTATAAAAGATGAATAGCAGTTCTGTAAGTTTAGGTATCAAATCTATTTTTTATATTAAAACTTTTGTTGACCTAACTAAAGCAAGACTTGCAGCTAGTGTTGTTTTTTCATCTATTGTTGGGTATTTATTGGCTGTTGAATCTTTTGATTTAAACATACTTATTTTACTTACTATTGGAGGATACTGTATGGTTGGAGCTTCAAATTCTTTCAATCAAATTATTGAAAGAGATATTGATGCTCTAATGGATCGAACTAAAAATAGACCAATTCCATCCGGGAATATTTCTGTCAATTCAGCTTTTTACATTTCTGTTTTTTTAACCATAATTGGAATAATTGTTTTGTATAAAATAAATCCAAGAACTGCATTGTTTGGAGCAATTTCGATTTTTATTTATACATGTTTATATACTCCTTTAAAACCAATAACTCCTTTATCTGTTTTTGTTGGTGCCTTTCCTGGTGCTATTCCATTTATGCTTGGATGGGTTGCAGCAACGGGTAGTTTTGGAATTGAACCAGGAACCTTATTTATGATTCAGTTTTTTTGGCAATTTCCGCATTTTTGGGCTTTGGGTTGGATGCTTCATGAAGACTATAAAAAAGCAGGAATTAATATGCTGCCCACTAGAAACAGAGATAAATCAACCGCTCTTCAAATCGTATTATACTCTTTGTGGACTATTATAATTTCTATTTTTCCGGTCACTGGTTTAACAGGTGATTTAAAACTATCAATAGTTTCTGCAATTATCGTTTTGATTTTAGGAATTATTTTGCTTTTTTTTTCAATTAATCTATACAATAAAATGAATATTAAGTCTGCTCAAAAATTATTTACAGTCAGTATAATGTATTTAACCCTATTACAGTTAGCTTATTTGATTGATAAAATTTACATATGGATTTAGAAAAACAAGAACTTAGAAAAAAACACCGAAGAGCAAGAAAAATGATGTTGCTTTTTTCTTTGCTTAGTATAACTATGACTTTTGCAGGATTAACTAGTGCCTACATAGTTAGTAAAGCTAGACCTGATTGGTTAACTAATTTTCAGCTGCCTAGCTACTTTTATATTAGTACTGCAATAATAATTATTAGTAGTTTTTCTATGCGGATGGCTAAAATAAATGTGAAAAAAAATATTGTTTCTAAGACTTCCTTATGGCTTGGTGTTACTTTTTTATTGAGTTTATTTTTTGTTTTTTCTCAGTTTGCTGGATACCAAGAATTAATTAATGATGGCTATTATTTTACAGGCGCTCAAAGTACAGTGACTACATCCTTTTTATATGTATTGTCATTACTCCATTTAGTTCATGTTTTGGCTGGAGTAATTGTGTTACTAGTTGTGATTATCAATAATAAAAAAATGAAATATAAAGATGATGCTTTAGGTTTTGAATTAGCTGAAACATTTTGGCATTTTCTAGGATTTCTATGGCTATATTTGTTTGTCTTTTTATATTTCTTTAGATAGTAAAAATATATAACTTTGTAATCTTAAAATAAATGTTTAAATGAGTTCAACAATTTCAACAACAGCAGAAGAAAACAATGATGTTTGGGGAGGTGGAAATAAGCCATTAAATGCTAGTTATGGAAAATTAATGATGTGGTTTTTCATTGTTTCTGATGCCTTGACCTTTTCGGGCTTTTTAGCTGCTTATGGATTTTCAAGATTTAAAAATATTGATGCATGGCCAATTGCAGATGAAGTATTTACTCACTTTCCTTTTCTGCATGGAGTTGACGCTCCAATGTATTATGTGGCTTTAATGACTTTCATTTTGATTTTTTCATCTGTAACTATGGTACTTGCTGTGGATGCTGGTCATCATATGCAAAAAGGAAGAGTTGCTTTTTACATGCTATTAACAATTGTTGGAGGAGCTGTTTTTGTTGGATCTCAAGCTTGGGAGTGGAATAATTTCATTAGAGGTGAGTATGGAGCTGTTGAAACCAGAGGAGGACAAATTTATCAATTTAAAAGCCTTGAGACTGGAAAACGAGTTGCTTTAGATGAGTTTGCAATTGATTTGCCATCGCATAGAGTTCAACACGAAAGTAAAAATGGAATTTGGTACTTAGATGAAGGAAGCTTGCCAACTTTCACAATAGAAGAGGTTATAGCTGGATTTAACGCCAATCCAGATATTGTAATTAAAACTGAAAAAATTGACGAGACTGGTCATAAAATTGTTCTATCAAGGGAGGAATCTTTAATTAAGATAAATCAAGCTGTAAATGTTGTTGAGGGAGCAAATCTTATTAATAACGAATATGGTAATAGATTATTTGCTGATTTCTTTTTCTTTATTACTGGATTCCATGGATTTCACGTTTTTTCTGGTGTGGTAATTAATATTATAATTTTCTTTAATGTTTTAATTGGCACCTATGAAAGAAGAGGCCATTATGAGATGGTGGAAAAAGTTGGTTTGTATTGGCACTTTGTTGATTTAGTTTGGGTTTTTGTATTTACATTCTTTTACTTAGTTTAATATATAATGATGGAAAATAACACACATAAATTAGAAATTTTTAGGGGATATTTAAAGTTTAAATCCAACCAAACTAAGATTTGGGGAGTGTTAATCTTTTTATCAATTGTAACTGTTATTGAGGTTGCACTTGGGATAGTTAAGCCAGAAATTTTGATCGAAAATTCTTTTTTAAGAATGAAATTGATTAACTGGATTTTTATTATTCTGACTATTGTTAAAGCCTATTATATCATGTGGGATTTTATGCACTTAAGAGATGAACTTAGGGGTCTTCAGGCTTCAATTGTAATCACTTTAATGTTTTTGATAGGATACTTGGCCTTTATACTTCTAGTTGAAGGAAATTATATTTTTGATGTTATGTATGAAGGATTTGTTAGTTGGAATTTTTAATAACTAAAGTTTCTTAATGAGAAAACACATAGTTCTCACTATATTATTTGTTTTACCACTTGTAGTCTATCTTTTTTTCGCATCTGGAATAAATCATTTTGCTCAACTTCCAATACTAACTAATAATATTAAAGATATTTCTAAATATTCAAATGAAACATTTAAAAATAAAATAACTATTCTTGGTTTTTTTGGTAAAAATGTTCATGATAAGCATGGTGATGCTTTAAACTTAAACCAAAAAATATACAAGAGATTTTTTCAATTTAAAGATTTTCAATTTCTTATTATTCAACCAAAGGGAACAGATAGTTTAGTGATGGATTTAAAAAACGAATTAAAATCAGGTACTGATACTGATTTAGTTAATTGGAAATTTGTAAGCTTAGATAATGTTCGTTTAGAATCTGTATTTAGTAGTCTTAACACTAACATTTCACTAGATTCTAACTTTGGTACACCATATGTCTTTATAGTTGATAGAGATATTAATTTAAGAGGAAGAGATGATAAGGAAGGGGTAAAGTATGGTTACGATTCAAGATCAGTGGCAGACATTAATAACAACATGCTTGATGATGTAAAGGTAATTTTAGCCGAGTATAGAATGGCTTTAAAAAAGAACAATAGATTTAAAGATAATTTGGAATGAAGAAATATTCATATGTAGGAATATCGTTTATCATTTTGATTTTTGGAATTATTGTGTTTCCTAAGATTATGGATAGAATTGAAAATCAATCCATCAGTGATACTAAAAGATTATCACTTTCAGAAGATCTGAGCTTTATAAAACTTGATGGAAAAAACAGAAAAGTTGAAGATTTTTTATTTCTAAATCAAGATAGTTTACTTATAGGAAATGAAGACTTTAAAGGAAAAGTATACGTTGCAGAATTTTTCTTTACTAGATGTCCTTCAATATGTATTGAAATGAATAAAAACATGAAGATACTTGATGAATTGTTTGGAGACAGAGAAGATTTTGGAATAGTTTCATTTACTATTGATCCTGAAAACGACACACCTACAGTTTTAAAAAAATATTCCGAGTTAATTGATGTTAAGTCAAAAAATTGGCATTTTTTGACTGGAGATATTGATGAAATTTATGCATTGTCCAATAAGGGCTTTAATATATTCTCATCCATTAATGAAAATGTAGCAGGAGGGTTTGAGCACCAAGGATTTTTTGCCTTAGTTGATCAAAATGGATATATTAGGTCTAGGGTAAATGATTATGGCACACCTCTTGTGTATTATTCTGGGATAGCAAATGAAAATGAAGAAAAACAAGGTGTTGACATGATAATTGAGGATATTGAGAAGCTTTTAAAATCAGATTATGGAAAAAAATAAGTATAGTATTTGGATTAAAATAGTTTCTGTTATAATTCCTTTGGTTGTTGCTGTTCTTTTTACAGTAAGAATTCCAAATGTTGAGCCTTTGTCATTTTTACCTCCAATTTATGCAACAATAAATGCATTAACTGCTGTATTGCTTGTTGTCGCTCTTAAGGCAATTAAATCTGGAAAAAGACTACTTCATGAAAGACTAATGAAAACATGTATTGCATTATCTCTTGTTTTTTTAGTAATGTATATTGCATATCATATGACATCTGATCCTACGCCATTTGGTGGAGAGGGTGCAATTGCTTATGTATATTATTTCATATTAATTTCTCACATACTATTATCTATTGTTTTAATTCCTTTAGTTTTGACAAGTTATGTAAGGGCTATTCAAAAAGAATTTGATCCACATAAAAAGATTTCAAAAATCACTTTTCCAATATGGTTATATGTAGCTGTAACTGGTGTTATAGTATATTTAATGATTTCTCCTTATTACACATGAATGTAGTAGTATATTTAATGGATTTCCAATGTGCGATGTGTCGAGCTGTTTTAGAGTCTGGAGCCGATCAAAAGACAGCAGAAAGCTTAAATGATGGTATTGTTTACCTTATGGTGATTCCTTATATCCTAGGGGCTTTGACCTTATATTTTTTATATATTAAGTTTTTTAAAAAATAATTTGCTGAGTTGACATTTTTTTTTACTTTTGCTACTGTGTAATACATAGTACTATGTAATAAATATTTATTATTATGGATTTAATTAATTGGCGAGAAATTTTTGTAATAATATTAATGGTTATTGTATTTATTATAAGTTTTAAAACACTAAAAAATAAAAAATGAAAAAAATAATTTACTTAATGCTTATCGCTTTTAATTTCACTTCTTGCGGATTTGATGTAAAACCAAATGTTGAAGTTAAAAACAATATTAATCTTACAATTGACGGAGAAAATATTGATGGACTTCAAGGTGAGTGGACAATTACTTCTGAGGAGAAGAAAGACGATGGAAAAGAGGTTTTTGTAATAACAATTAAAAAGAAGGAATTAGAATAAGAAGAAAAAACCGAATCTAAACACATTACGCATGTTTATTATTTTGATTTAAAAAGGACCAATTCAAGGTTCGGATTTTTTACTAACTATCAATTTAAAATAAAATTGAGTACAGAAAATTTTAAAATACAAATAAGAAAAGGATTATTAGAATTTTGTGTTTTACAGATTATTTCAATTAAAGAAGTATATGCTTCAGAAATAATTGAAGAATTGAAAAATTCGAAAATAATTGTAGTTGAAGGAACGGTTTATCCTCTTTTGAGTAGATTAAAAAAATCAAATTACATACAACACGTTTGGAAGGAATCAACTCAAGGTCCACCAAGAAAGTATTATTCAATTACTAATCATGGATTAGAACATTTAAAAGAGTTAGTAGTTTCTTGGAGCGATATAAATAGTTCAGTTAAAAAATTACTTAAAACTAAAAAATGAAAAAACTATTTCTAAGACTATTAGAATTTAAAATTCTAATGAAAATTCTAAAATGGTTAAAAAGTTAATTATATATAAAAATGAAAAAAACATTTACAATTAGTCTAGGATATTCAATTTTTAATGTGGAAGAAGATGCATATAAAATTTTGAAAACATATTTAGATTCAATAAAGAATTATTTTCAAAAAATGGAAAATGATTCTGAAATTATTAGTGATTTTGAACTTAGAATTGCAGAAAACTTTTCATCTAAATTATCTTTAGGTAAACAATATATCAATTTGAGTGATGTAAAAGAGGTCATTCAAATTATGGGTTCTTTAGATGATTTCAAAGAGATATATGATGATTTAGATGATGAATCTTTTAAAGAAAATGAAAATTCTAAAGGAAAACTATATCGAGATTCTAGCAATAGAATTATAGCTGGTGTTTGCTCAGGGATGGCAGAATATTTTAAAATTGATCCGATAATTGTAAGGGTTATATTCTTTATAGCAGTTCCATTGAATTTATTAGTGTATATAATTCTTTGGATAGGAGTTCCTTCAAAAGATTTTGACCCTGATCTTAGAAAGATACTATACAGAGATAAAGAAAATGGAATAATTGGAGGGGTGGCAAAAGGACTTTCAAATTATCTTAAAATTGATGTAAATATTATTAGGGTTGTCTTTGTTGTTAGTTTATTTTTTGGTGGTGCTGGATTATTGTTTTACCTGTTATTATGGTTTTTTACCAAAGAGGCTAAAACTATAGGAGAAAAAATGAACATGTCTGGCTTTAATGTGAATTTATCTAATATTGAGGATTTCATTAAAAAAAAAACCAAAAATCTAAATAGTCCAGAAAATACCTTAACTAAGATTTTTTTATTTCCGTTCAGAATTATAGCTCCTATAATTAATGCTTTTTTAAAAATTGGAGTTTTTGTTTTTAAGGGAGTGTTTTTTATAGTTTCTTCAACTTTTATTGTTTTTTATTTCATTTTGTTGTTAGTGTTTTCAAGAATACTTTTTGAGAATGTTAACAGAGAACAGGATTCAGATTTTTATGAACTATTAAATGCTGTTCCTGATTATTTTGCGATATTTTCAATCATTTTTTTAATACTAACAATAATTATCTCTTTGATCATATCTTTTTATGTTTTGTTCCAAAGAAAATCTAATTTTTATTTTTTTATGTTCTTAATTTTTATTTGGATTACTTTTTTCATTCTCATAATTGCTTCAATTCCAAATGTGATTTTTATATTACAAGATTTAGATCTTTTACCTTTTTGGATTTCAGGCTTTGAAAATAATTCATTCTATTATAAATGGATTTTCTAAGTTTATAAAATAATTTTTAAGAAAGATTATTCTCATTTTAATAAAAACGTAAATAATAAATTAAAATTTGGGCACATTTATTGATCATAGCAAAAGAACAACTACTAATTATGATTAGAATAAAAGATTTACATAAGTCCTATAAAATGGGCTCTAATTCTCTGCACGTTTTAAAAGGAATTAATTTTAATGTCGAAGAGGGCGAACTTGTTGCCATAATGGGATCTTCTGGATCAGGTAAATCGACCCTTTTAAATATTTTAGGAATGTTGGATTTACTTGACTCAGGTTCTTATGAACTTGATGGAGTTCCTATTAAAGATCTTGATGAGACCAAAGCAGCTAATTACCGAAATAAGTTTTTAGGTTTTGTTTTCCAATCTTTTAATTTAATAAATTATAAAACAGCACTTGAAAATATAACACTTCCTTTATATTATCAACGTTTAAAAAGAAAAGATCGAGAAGAAACAGCTTTAAAGTATTTAGAGGATGTTGGACTTAAAGAGTGGGCAACACATCTTCCAAGCGAATTGTCTGGAGGTCAAAAACAAAGGGTTGCTATAGCTAGAGCTATGGTTTCAAAGCCAAAAGTTCTACTAGCTGATGAACCAACAGGGGCTTTAGATTCTAAAACATCCAAAGAGGTTATGGCTTTGATTCAACAAATCAATAAATCTGGAAAAACAGTTCTTATTGTAACTCATGAAG
>JADHLZ010000031.1 GCA_016780345.1 Flavobacteriaceae bacterium
ATATTATAAAATTTAGATTAAACTATATTTTACTTAGTTCAATTTCAGCACTTTTTATATTTGATTCTGAGTTCCCAACATAAACTTTATTATTATTATAGAGCAAAACAGGTCTTTTTAAATAACTATAATGGTCAACAATTAAATTTAAATAATCTTTTTCTTTTAATTCATTATAATTGATTTTCCTGATTCTCAAAAGCTGAGCTCTTTTATTAAATAAACTCTAAAAACTATTAGAAATATTATAAAGTTCAATTAAATCAGTTTTACTAATAGGATTTTCTTTTACATCAATGAGTTTAATTGAATTATTTAAAGGCCATCGATTAATAATTTTTTTACAAGTTGAGCAAGTGGATATAAAATATAGTTTATTAATAATTATTGTTTCGAATGTTTTTAGATGATTTATATTTGATTATCCTAATTAATTTAAAATGAAATTTAATACAAAAACTATTCATGGGGGTCAAAAAATTGAAAAAGGTTATGGAGCAATTATGCCACCAATTTATCAAACTTCAACTTATGCTCAAAAAAGTCCTGGTAAACATCAAGGATATGAATACAGCAGAACACATAATCCAACTCGAACAGCTTTAGAAAACTCTTTAGCAAGTATTGAAAACGGAAAATATGGTTTAGCATTTGGATCAGGTTTGGCTGCAATTGATGCTGTTTTAAAGCTTCTTAGTCCTGGAGATGAAATTATTTCAACAAATGACTTATATGGTGGTTCTTACAGGTTGTTCACCAAAATTTTCGAGAATTATAACTTGAAATTTCATTTTACAGACATGCAAAACCCAACTAATGTTGAGGTTTTGATAAACGATAATACAAAATTGATTTGGGTTGAAACACCAACAAATCCAATGATGAATATTATTGATATCAAAAAACTTAGTGAGATTTCCAAAAAAAATAATATTTTACTAGCCGTTGATAACACTTTTGCTACACCATACCTGCAACAACCTCTTGTTTTAGGAGCAGATATTGTAATGCATTCCGCTACAAAATACCTTGCAGGACACAGTGATGTTGTTTTAGGTGCTCTTATTGTAAACGACTCTTATTTATCAGAAAGATTATATTTTATTCAAAATGCTAGTGGAGCAATTTGTGGTCCAATGGATAGTTTTCTTACATTAAGAGGTATAAAAACATTACATGTTAGGATGCAAAGACATTGTGAAAACGCAGAACAAATTGCAAATTATTTGGACAAACATCCGAAAATTGAGAAAGTGTATTGGCCAGGATTTAATTTTCATCCTAATCATGATGTTTCAAAACAACAAATGAACGGATTTGGAGCTATGATTTCTTTTACATCTAAAGGTAATTGTTATGAATCTTCAATTAAAATAGTAGAATCTTTAAAAATATTTACTCTAGCTGAATCTTTGGGCGGAGTAGAAAGTTTGGCTGGACACCCTGCCTCAATGACTCATGCTTCAATTCCTAAAGAAGAAAGAGAAAAATCTGGTGTTATTGACTCTTTAATTAGACTCAGCGTTGGTATTGAAGACGTAGAAGATTTGATAAATGATTTAAAAGAAGCTATTGGATAAGGTGAAATTATTTATTTAACTTTATGAAACTAACAAATTAATATAGCATTTGTATGAAAAAAATTATAAATAATTTTATTTCTGAAATTGAAAGAAAAAACTCTAACGAGCCTGAGTTTATGCAAGCTGTAAGAGAAATTTCTGAAAATGTTCTTCCTTACATTATTTCTCATGATATCTATCATGGAAAAAATATTTTAATGAGAATGGTTGAGCCTGAAAGAGTATTAATGTTTAGGGTAGTATGGGTTGATGACAATGGGGAAATTCAAGTAAACAGAGGTTACAGAGTTCAAATGAATTCAGCAATAGGTCCATATAAGGGGGGGCTAAGATTCCATCCTACTGTAAATTTGAGTATTTTAAAATTCTTAGCTCTAGAACAGGTTTTTAAAAACAGTTTAACCACTTTGCCAATGGGAGCAGGAAAAGGTGGATCAGATTTTGACCCAAAAGGTAAAAGCGATGGAGAAGTAATGCGGTTTTGTCAAAGTTTTATGACAGAACTTTACAGGTATATTGGGCCTAATACTGATGTTCCAGCAGGTGATATTGGTGTTGGAGGTCGTGAAATTGGTTACATGTTTGGACAATATAAAAAGCTAAAAAAAGAATTTACAGGTGTATTGACTGGAAAAGGTTTGTCATGGGGAGGCTCTTTAATTAGACCTGAAGCTACAGGCTACGGAACAGTTTATTTTGCAGAAAATATGCTTCAACATGTTTCAAAATCTATTGAAGGTAAAACTGTAACCATTTCAGGCTCTGGAAATGTTGCACAATATGCGGCTGAAAAATGTATTCAACTTTCTGCAAAAGTGATTAGTATGTCCGATTCCTCAGGAACAATTTATGATAATGAAGGAATTAATCCAGAGAAATTGGCTTTTATAATGGATCTTAAAAATAATAAAAGAGAAAGAATTAGCAAATATCTAGATCAATATCCTAAAGCAAAGTTTTTAAAAAACAAAACACCATGGGAAATTAAATGTGATATAGCTCTTCCTTGTGCAACTCAAAATGAATTAAATGAAAAAGACGCTAAAGCTTTAATAGGCAATGGTTGTATTTGTGTTAGTGAAGGGGCAAATATGCCTTGTAATCCAAATGCCATAAAAGTCTTCAAATCTAACAAAATTTTATATGCACCAGGAAAAGCTTCCAATGCTGGAGGTGTTGCCGTCTCAGGACTAGAAATGGCTCAAAACTCGTTACGTTATAGCTGGTCTAGAGAAGAGGTCGATGCCAAATTAAGAGAAATTATGAACTTAATTCATAAATCATGTCTTACTTATGGTCAAGAAGAAGATTGGGTTAATTATGAAAAGGGAGCAAATATTGCAGGTTTTATAAAGGTTGCTGACGCTGTGCTTGCCCAGGGAATAGTATAATGCTAGTTTCCACAGAATCTATTTCTTTTTACTATTTTAACTATTCTGAATCAAGCATAATATTAAAATGCTTTACAAAATCTGATGGACTAAAGTCGTATTTGATAAAAGGAATTCGATCATCAAAAAAAAAGTCTTTAAACCTTGGTCTTTTTCAACCTTTATCTATTTTG
Source organism: Flavobacteriaceae bacterium (assembly GCA_016780345.1). Taxonomy (GTDB): domain Bacteria; phylum Bacteroidota; class Bacteroidia; order Flavobacteriales; family Flavobacteriaceae; genus MAG-121220-bin8. The sequence continues at coordinate 3,148 of JADHLZ010000031.1, forward strand.
GAAATTGATGCTAGCCATAAAAATAAAGGCACTCTTGAAAGTATTCGCTCAGCTAAAATAAGCAAGGCTTTTAAAACAATTCATCTTGATATTTTTAAAAATACTATAGTATTATTTTTGTCAGAAGTTTTGTCAAGAAGTATAAAAGAAGAAGAGAAAAACACAAAACTATTTGATTTTATAAAAGAATCTATTCTTTGGCTAGACCAATCTAGAAGCTTTAGTAATTTTCATATACATTTTTTAGTCAAATTGCTGAGTTATTTAGGCATTTCACCCGAAAAAACTAATATGAATTTAGAAGGATTTGATATGCTTGAGGGTGTCTTTTGCAAATATGATCGAACTGAATATTGTATAAGCGGTAAGCTAGTAGAACATTTTAAATTGTTTTTAGGCACAGATTTTGATACCAATTTAAGTGAAATTAATTCTTTAAATAAAAGAAAGGAATTAATTGAATTTATAATTAAATACATGCAAATTCATTTACCAGATTTTAAAAGGCCTAAGTCTCTTAATGTTTTATATGAGTTATTTAAATAAAACCTTTTTCTTTATAATTTTCTTTTATCACAATTTCATTTTTTCCCAAAAGATTACTGTTGTAGATTCTGAAACTGGAAAGTCAATTTCTAATGTGACCGTTTTTGGAAAAAAAAGTATGAAGTCGATTATTTCAGACAATAAAGGAAATGTATCATTGAATATCTTTAGTTCCAGTGACACTTTAGTTTTTGGACATCTTTCTTATGAAAATTTAATAACTCAAAAAAAAACTATTCAAGGTTCGATTGTTAGCCTAAATCCAGCGGCTCAAGTTTTAAGCGAAGTTATTCTATCAGTAGCAAGAAGTAGAGAAAGCAAAGAAAAAGTCTCAAAAAAAGTATCTATACTTTCATCTGAAGACCTTAACCTAAATATTCCTCAAACTTCAGCTGATTTATTAACGTATGCAAGCGAAATTAGAGTTCAAAAATCTCAAGGTGGTGGGGGAAGCCCAGCCATTAGAGGATTTGAAGCAAATAGAATTTTGTTAGTTGTTGATGGCGTTAGAATGAATAATGCTATTTACAGATCTGGACACCTACAAAATTCAATAACAATAAGCCCTTACAGTCTAGAAAGAACAGAAATAATTTACGGACCTTCTTCAGTTGGATATGGGTCAGACGCACTTGGTGGAGTTATTCATTATTTTACCAAAACCCCAAAATTCAACAATCAAAAAGAATGGATTGTTAAAGGTTTGTCTTCCTTCAACTCAAGATTAAAAAACAGTGTTCAAAATTTTGATTTAGAATTCAACTCAAAGCGTTGGGCTAGCTATACAAATTTTTCTTTCTCCATTTTTGGAGATATAGTTATGGGGGCTAATCGAAATCATGGTTTTGAATCATGGGGGCTGGACAATCATTATCTTAATCCTCAAAAATTTAACAAGTCAATTATTTTAAATCCTAATCCAAAAATTCAGAAATATACTGGATATGATCAGTTTGATTTTATGCAAAAATTTAATTTTAAGTTATCAGATTTTTCCAATCTTATTTTAAATTTTCAAAAATCAGAATCTTCAAAAATTAATAGATATGATAAGTTAAACGAGATGAAAGATGGTTTTTATAGATATGCAGAATGGTACTATGGACCACAGGAAAGAATATTAGCTTCACTTCAAATTAATTCCTCAGAAAAAAACAGAATTAGTGATAGTAGAAAAATTTTATTTGCATATCAAAAAATCAATGAATCACGACACGGAAGAAAGTTTAATCAGGTTTTAAGATCAAACCAAATAGAAAAATTAGATGTTTTTTCACTAAACATTGATTTACAAAAAGCTCTTTCAAACAATTCATCTCTCTCTTATGGCTTGGAATTTGTAAACAATAGTGTTTATTCAAGTGCATACCTACAAAGTTTAGATATATCGTCAAATTTTAGCTTAAATGAAACTATTAAAATTTTTGATACACCTACGAGATACCCAAACGCTAAAGGATCCTATAACACCTCAGCTGTGTATTATGAATTTAGAAAAGATATTTCTCAAAATTCTAATTTTAATATTGGAATGAGATATACAAATACTCGTCTTGATGCTATGTGGAATGACAGCGAAATCGTCAAAGCTAAACTTAATGATGTTACAACTACTAACTCTTCATTAACAACTAGTATTGGATTAGTATATAGAACAACTAATCTATGGAAAATAAATGCAAATTTTTCAAGTGGCTTTAGATCACCAAATATCGATGACTTAGGAAAAATAAGAGAACAAAAAGGAATTCTTTCTGTACCAAATTCGTCTCTCGAACCTGAATATGCTTACAATTCAGAAATTGGAGTTTCTAAGTCCTCAAAAAAAACAAAAAGCAGATTTTCATTTAATATTTATTACACTCATATTTCTAAACATATTATGAGAGATTTTTTTGAAGTAGTTGATGATACTTCAACAACAAATTCAAAAACTATATTATTTGAAAACGAAGAGGTGACAACCATGTCAAATGTCAACAGAGGAAATGGATATATTTATGGATCAACACTAGACCTGAAAAAGTCTTTTAACAATAATATCTATTTTAACGGTAATATTAGTTACACTTATGGCAAAAATACTGAACTAAATCAATTCATGCCTTCAATTTCTCCTGTTTTCGGTAGATTGAGTTTAAACTTTAAATATGATAAGTCTGAAAGTGAAATTTCATACAAATTTTCTGGTTCCAAATCTCCCGATAAATATAGCTTAGGAGGTGAAGATGGATTAGAAGAAACTCCTGTCGCTTATGATTTTAAGTATGGATTTTACGGAATGCCATCTTGGGGAGTTGTTAAAATATCTTCATCTTACACTTTTTCTAAAAAATTTAAAACTACATTGATTTTTGATAATTTGTTTGACATACACTACAGAGAATTTGCCTCAGGAATATCAGCTCCTGGACGAAACCTAAACATTGTTTTAAGTTATCGTTTTTAAGTTCTGTAATTTGAACTAAAATAGTTACTTTCGCTTTTTATCAAAATCTGATATTCAGAAATGAAATTTAAAGAGTATAAAGGATTAGATTTATCCAAGATTGCAAGTGAGGTTTTAAATGATTGGGAGAAAAACAAATCTTTTGAAAAAAGTATAAATCTTAGAAAAGAGTCTCCTCAGTTTGTTTTTTATGAAGGTCCACCTTCAGCCAATGGTATGCCAGGGATTCATCATGTCATGGCACGAACTATAAAAGATATTTTTTGTCGATATAAAACTCTAAAAGGATTTCAAGTCAACAGAAAAGCAGGTTGGGATACGCATGGACTTCCTATAGAACTCAGTGTTGAAAAAGAGCTTGGAATTACAAAAGAAGATATTGGTCACAAAATTTCAATTGAAGAATACAACAAAGCTTGTAAAAAGGCCGTAATGAAATACACTGGAGTATGGAACGACCTAACAAGAAAAATGGGTTATTGGGTTGACATGAGCGACCCCTACGTAACCTATGAATCAAAATATATTGAATCTGTATGGTGGTTATTAAAACAACTTTATAATAAAGGTCTTATTTATAAAGGTTACACTATTCAGCCATACTCTCCAAAGGCCGGTACAGGTTTAAGTTCTCATGAACTTAACCAACCCGGAACATATCAGGATGTCAATGATACAACCATTACCGCTCAATTTAAAACAATAGAAAGTTCTTTGCCAAATTCGCTAAAATCATACAAAAACCTGTTTCTATTAGCTTGGACAACCACTCCATGGACTCTGCCCTCCAATACTGCATTGACAGTTGGCTTAAAAATTGATTACACCATTGTTTCAACCTTCAATCAATACACCAAAAAATTTATAAATGTGATTTTAGCTAAAAATCTTGTTTCAAAAGTTTTTGGAAGTACCTTTTATGAAGTAAAAAATAAATCTGATTTAAATTATAGTCCTAAAAAAGACAAAAAAATTCCTTTTTATATTAATGATATTTTAAAAGGTCAAGAATTAATCAATATAAAATATGAACAAATATGGATTGACTCTCCTTTACCATATGATAATCCAGAAAATGCCTTTAGGGTTATTGAAGGTGATTTTGTAACCACTGAGGATGGAACTGGCATTGTTCATACTGCTCCAACATTTGGAGCAGATGATGCACGAGTTGCAAAACTTGCTAATCCACCAATACCAGCTCTTTTAATTCAAGATAAAAACAATCAATTAGTCCCTCTTGTGGATCTACAAGGAAAATTCGTAAATGAGTTAGGTTTTTTGGGGGGGAAATATGTTAAAAATGAATATTATGAAGAAAGTGAAGTTCCAGAAAAATCTGTGGATATTGAGATAGCTATCAAATTAAAAGAAGAAAATCGTGCGTTTAAAGTTGAAAAATATATCCACAGCTATCCAAATTGTTGGAGAACTGATAAGCCAATTTTATACTATCCATTAGATTCTTGGTTCATTAAAGTAACTAATCAAAAAAATAAATTAGTTGATTTAAACAAAACCATTAATTGGAAGCCAAAATCTACGGGAGAAGGCAGGTTTGGGAACTGGCTTGGAAATGCAAACGACTGGAATCTTTCAAGATCAAGATTTTGGGGAATACCACTTCCAATATGGAAAACATCTGACTTCAAAGAGACTTTAGTGGTTGGGTCAATGAGGCAGCTAAAAGATGAAATTGGCAAATCAATTTCAAAAGGCTTTATGAAACAAGACCCTTTTAAAGAATTTGATCCTAATGATATGAGTGATTCTAACTATGAAAAGATAGATCTTCATAAAAATGTGGTTGATGGAATTATTCTCTGCTCTTCAACAGGCGAAAAAATGTTTAGAGAATCAGACCTTATCGATGTTTGGTTCGATTCTGGATCAATGCCCTATGCACAATGGCATTATCCTTTTGAAAATAAGTCCAAAATTGAAAACAATGAGGCTTTTCCTGCTGATTATATAGCTGAAGGTGTTGACCAAACTCGAGGATGGTTTTACACTCTTCATACAATTGCAGGAACAGTATTTGATTCGATTGCTTATAAAAATGTGATTTCAAATGGGCTTGTTTTAGACAAAAATGGACAAAAAATGTCTAAAAGGCTTGGAAATGCAATTGACCCATTTGAGACAATATCAAATTTTGGTCCTGATGCTACAAGATGGTACATGATTAGTAATGCTAATCCATGGGATAATCTAAAATTTGATATTGAAGGAATTGAAGAAAGTAAAAGAAAGTTTTTTGGAACTCTATACAATGTTTATTCCTTTTTTTCTCTTTATGCTAATATTGATAACTTCAACTATTCCGAACAGGAAATTAATCTTGAAGATAGACCTGAACTGGATAGATGGATAATTTCAGAACTTAACTCATTGATTTTTGAGGTGGATGGTCATTATGAAAATTATGAGCCGACGAAAGCTGCTAGAGCTATTTCTGACTTTGTTCAGCTTTATCTTAGTAATTGGTATGTGAGACTTTCCAGAAGAAGATTTTGGAAAGGCAGTTATGAACAAGATAAAATAAGCGCATACCAGACTCTTTACAAGTGTTTGATTGAAATTTCAATCATCTCTTCGCCAATTGCCCCTTTCTTTATGGAGAGACTTTATAAAGATTTAATAAGCTGCACAAAAAAAAGCTCATTAGAATCTGTTCATCATGAAAATTTTCCAATTTCAAATAATTTAGAAATAAACACTAACCTTCAGAACAAAATCAGAAAAGCTCAAACAATTTGTTCATTAGTTTTATCTCTAAGAAAAAAAGAGAAAATTAAAGTTCGACAACCGTTATCAAAAATTATGATTCCTTTTTCAAGCGAATCAGAAAAAAAAGAAATTAGTGATGTTTCTGAGCTTATTAAATCTGAAGTTAATGTTAAAGAGATAGAGCTAATTGGTAATTCGTCTAAAATTTTAATTAAAAAAGCTAAACCTAATTTTAAAACCTTAGGTCCCAAACTTGGTAGAAACCTTTCAAAGGTAATCGCCTACTTAAATCGTCTAGAGAATTTAGAGATAGAAAAAATTGAGTCCGGCAGTTCAATTGTTGTTAATATTGAGGGAGAGAAAATATCCATAGATCCAAGTGATATCGAAATTGTTTCTGAAGATATAGAAGGGTGGCTGGTTGCTTCAGAAAAGGGAATTACAGTAGCTCTTGATATTACATTAAATGAGAGTTTGATTAATGAGGGAATTTGTCGTGAATTGGTAAATAAAATACAAACCCTTAGAAAAGACTCGGGCCTTCAAGTAACAGACAAAATTATTTTAAAAATTCAGAAGGATAATATAATTGAAAAAGCTATTTTTGAGAACCAAAATTATATTTTAAATGAAACTTTGGCTGAAAGCTTAGAGTTCGTCGATTTAATTATAAACGGAGTTGAAATAAAATTTGATAATATTAATTCTAAACTAGATTTAACTAAAATAGAGTAGTTATGGAAATTATAAGATATTCTGATAAAGATTTAAAACATTTTAAATCTTTGATTGATGAAAAAATAAAAAAAGCTAAAAACGATTTAGCTTTAATCAAAAGTGCATATATGAACGATGGAGATAATGGAACTGAGGATACTTCACCTACTTTTAAAGCTTTTGAAGAGGGGTCTCAAACAATGTCAAAGGAGGCTAATACTCAACTAGCCATAAGGCAAGAAAAATTTATTAGAGACTTACAAGCTGCATTAATAAGAATTGAAAATAAAACATATGGAGTCTGCAGGATCACAGGTAAATTAATAAACAAAAAAAGACTTGAGCTAGTTCCTCATGCAACATTAAGTATTGAAGCTAAAAATATGCAATAATAGCTTCTACTATTTTTTAATATGTAACGACGATGACTTTAAATAAATCTTTACTTATTGTCTTTTTGATTTTAATAGTCGATCAAGTTTCAAAAATTTACATTAAGTTAAATTTTCCTCTCACCCTTTATGGTGAATTTCCTCTTTTTGATTTGGGATGGTTTAAATTGCTTTTTATTGAAAATAAAGGAATGGCTTGGGGAGCTACTATAAATGATTTTTTACCGTTTGTTTCTGAAAGAAATGGCAAACTTTTTCTCACACTATTTAGAATTATTGCTGTAAATTTTATATTCTACTGGCTATACACTAGCATAAAGAAACACTCTAGTAAACTATTAATAATAAGTTTATCATTAATACTTGCTGGAGCCATTGGAAATATCATTGATTCAATATTTTATGGGTATTTTTTCACTAATAGCTATTATAACATAGCCCAATTTAGCCCTGGAAACGGTTACGAATCTTTTTTTCATGGACATGTTGTTGACATGCTTCAGTTTCCAATGTTTACGTGGGTTTGGCCAAGTTGGATCCCATTTTATGGAGGTGATGAATTTACTTTTTTCGAACCAGTATTTAATATAGCTGATACTTCAATTTCTATTGGAGTGGGAATTTTACTTTTTTTCAATAAAAAAATCTATTCCGAAAATTCATAAACTTTCTTTGGCGTAATACAATAGTCCAGCTTAATATCTTTACTGTTTATATCTTCAATTTTATTAATTGGATCAAAATAAGAAAGCCCAACTTTTATTGCATTTGGACATTCAGATAAAAACTTATCATAATATCCTCCTCCATATCCAACTCTGTGTCCAGAGTTATCAAATGCAAGTAAAGGAACAAATACAAGGTCTATTTGATTATTATTAATTTGAATCCCATTTAAAGGTTCTGAGATCCCTAAATGATTCGTTTTTAGCAAAGTAGAATCTGTTAATAGAACGCTATCAATACTATTTGATTCAAAATTTAATTTTGGTAAGACTACATTTTTATCTTTTCCTTGAATAATTTGAATTATTAATCTACTATCAACCTCTTTTTGTTTTTCAATTGGAAAAAAAACATGATAATTTTGAAAATTCCATATATCAAGATCCAGAGTTTTGTTAGCTATATCTAAACTAAGATTTTCTGTATCAAATAAAGAATTTCTTTTTTCCTTATAAATCTTACGCAATTTCTGCTTTAACACTACTTTTTAATTTTGAATTTATTGCCTTTATAAATCATGTATGGCATAGGGACAAGAACCGAAACTAAATATGCAATAAATGCTATGATTTCATCAAAAGCAACAAAAAACATTAAGAAAATAAGTGAACTGTATATTGTCAGGTTAACAAAAAATTTTCTAAAAAAAATTAAATAATTTTTTAGATCGAACGATTCTTTTTCTTTCTTAGACATGGTGTTATATCCAGCAAGTAACATATCTGCATTGCTTTCATTGATCATGTATGCTGCAGCAATAAAAGTTAAATCACATATAACAACCCAGAACATTTCCATATTGTCTTTTATACAAATTTAAAAAGAATTAATTTAGGATTGTGATTAGTCCTTCCATTAAGATTGAACTCTCAACTATGCCTTCACAGCCTGGGGTTTATCAATTTTTGAATACTGAGAGTAAAATTATTTATATTGGAAAAGCCAAAAATTTAAAAAAAAGAGTTGCTTCTTATTTCAGATCAAATATTTCTTCAAGAAAAACAAAAAATCTTGTAAAAAACATTTCTGAAATTAAGCATGTTGTTGTTAACTCAGAGTCTGATGCCCTTCTTCTAGAAAATAGTCTGATAAAAAAGTATCAGCCTAAATACAATATTTTACTTCGAGACGATAAAACTTACCCCTGGATAGTAATTAAAAATGAGAGTTTTCCAAGAGTATTAACTACAAGAAGAGTTGAGAAAGATGGGTCAGAATATTTTGGGCCATTTACAAATTACAAAACAGTAAGAACCATAATGGATATATTTTCAAACCTTTACAATCTTAGAACCTGTTCTTATGATTTAAATGAGAATAATATTTATAATAAAAAATATAAGGTATGCTTAGAATTCCATATTGGGAATTGTTTAGGAGGATGCGAAGGAAAACAAAGTGAAGACGAATATCAAATCTATATTTCTAATATTAGAGATTTTTTAAAAGGGAAACTCTCAAGCTCTATTAATTATTTTAAAAAAGAGATGAATGATGCTTCAAAAAAATTAAACTTTGAAAAAGCACAAAGAGCAAAAGAAAAAATAGAACTATTAAACAATTATCAATCAAAATCTACAGTAGTTGATTCAAAATTAAAAAGTATTGATGTATTTAGCATAATCTCTGATAATAGCCATGCATATGTTAATTATCTACAGGTTGCCTATGGAAGAGTTATACGGTTTCACAATATTGAAATCAAAAAAAAATTGGATGAATCTGATCGGGAACTGCTATTAATCTCCATAATTAATTTAAGAGAAAAGTTTAATTCTAAAAATAATACTGTGATCACTAATATTGATTTTGAAAATGTATTAGATATAACATTTATTTTTCCAAAAGCAGGTGATAATAAAAAACTTTTAGATTTATCATTAAGAAATACGACTCAGTTTAAAATTGAAAAACTTAAACAGGTTCAAATTGTTGATCCAGAAAGGCATTCATTAAGAATTTTAGATCAAATGAAAACAGACTTGAGACTTAACAAAAATCCTGTTCATATAGAGTGTTTTGACATCTCAAATATTCAAGGCTCTAATTCAGTAGCATCATGTGTCGTTTTTAGAAATGCTAAACCTTCAAAAAATGACTATAGACTATTTAATATAAAAACAGTTGACGGACCAGATGATTATGCTTCAATGGAGGAAGTCGTTTTTAGAAGATACAAAAGAATGATAGAAGAAAATAATGATTTGCCAAATTTGATAGTAGTTGATGGTGGGAAAGGTCAGTTAAATTCTTCGCTTAAAGCCTTAAAAAAATTAGGACTTGAAAAAAAAGTTGCAATTCTTGGGATAGCAAAAAGGCTTGAAGAAATCTTTTATCCTAATGACCCTATACCATTGTACTTAAATAAAAAATCAGAAACTCTTAAAGTCATTCAAAAAATGAGAAACGAAGCTCATCGTTTTGCAATTAATTTTCATAGAAACAAAAGAAGCAAACAAGCTTTAAATTCATCATTTGATACTATTCCGGGTTTAGGAGAAAACACTAAAATTAAATTGTTAAAAAAATTTAAATCTTTAAAAAAAATTAGTGCTATATCAGATGAATTATTAGTAGCAGAAATTGGGAAAAGCAAAACCAAAAAATTAAGAGATTTTTTAAATTCAAGAAGTTAGTATTTATTATTTTAGCACTAATGAGCCTTAAGAAAACATTTTTATTGTTTAGTTTGTTTTTCTGTTTTCAAATCAATGCTCAAAATAGCCCTGGGATTAGTTCTCCTTTTATTAAGAAATCTTTCGATGCATTTAAGCCTGGAGAATCTTTAAAATTTAGAATTCACTACGGTTTTTTTAATGCCAGTTATGCAACATTAGATTTAACGGAGGAAAAACTTAATAATAAAAAAATATATAAAGCTACTGCAATTGGAAGAACCACTGGATTAGCTAGATTTTTTTTTAAAGTTGAAGATATTTATGAAACTTTTTTTGACCCATTGTTAGTCAAGCCATTAAAATCAACAAGAAATATATATGAAGGTGGTTACACTAAAAATGTTGAAATAGATTACGATTACACTAATAATATTGCAAAAGTTAATGATATTAAAAACTCCAAACAAACATTTGTAGATATCCAGAAAAATGTTCAAGATTTAATATCAACTTTTTATTTTTTGAGAAATCATTTTGATGTAAACAATTTAGAAATCAACGATTATATTAGAATAACTATATTTTTTGATGCTGAAAATTATCCCTTTCGAATGAAATTTTTAGGATATGAAAACGTTAAGACTAAATTTGGAGAAATTAATTGCTTAAAATTTAGACCTTACATAGAATCTGGTAGGGTTTTTAGAGACAGTGAAAGTCTTACATTATGGGTTAGTAACGATAAAAACAAAATCCCTATTAAAATTGAAGCTGGATTAAGAATTGGGTCAATTGAAGCTGATTTAGAAGAATTTAGAGGCCTGAAGCATCCTTTTAAAATAAATATTAATGAATAGAATAATTTCGGTTTTTATTATTAGTTTTTTATTTCTTTCCTGTGAAGA
>JADHLZ010000032.1 GCA_016780345.1 Flavobacteriaceae bacterium
AATTTTTTATCCTCTTTTTTTGTTAGTGATTCCTTTAATTGGAATGGTTATCAATGATGAAATTAACTGGAGTGCATTTGATTTCATTATTATGGGCTCTTTACTAATTTCTCTCAGTTTTGGAATTAATTTTGTGAGTAATCGTGTAAAAAATTTAAAAAATCGATTCTTTTTTATTGGAATTTTAGTTTTAATATTTTTGTTAATATGGGCAGAGTTAGCAGTAGGTATTTTTGGAACTCCTTTTGCAGGTAATTAAACAATTTTTAAGTTTTTAATGCAATTTTGAATAATGGGGAGAGGAGAAGTCAAAATTATATTAGTTCAACTTTTCATGATTAGAGTTATTGCATGGTGAGTATCAATTAAATCTCTTGGCTAAAACTAATGGTCTATATTTAAATAGAGTTGTTTAATACGCTAGATGGATCAATATTTTTACTAATCTTTTTTTTTATATAAATTATCTTTACCACTTGTTAATGAACGGATTAACCTAAATATTGGGTAAAGATTTTAGTTTATAAGTTAATATCTAAATTAAGGGTTTCATTCAATAGATTTATAAAATAATTAACTAGATAATTTTAATTTTTTTTCTATAGAAATGATTATTTCATTGGCTATATTTTTCCCTGTAATACTTTCTATACCTTCAAGACCTGGAGATGAATTTACTTCTAAAAGTAATGGACCTTTATTTGAACGAATAATATCAACTCCTGCTACATCAAGTTTAAAAATTTTTGCTGCTTTTACAGCAAGTTTTTTTTCTTCAATGGTGATTTTAATTTTTGATGCTTTTCCACCTTGGTGAATATTTGAACGAAACTCTCCTTTCTTAGCCTCACGCATTATTGATGCAACAACTTTTCCATCAACAATGAAACAACGAATATCTCTTCCACCTGCCTCTTTAATAAATTCTTGAACTAAAATATTTGCTTGCAAGCTTTTGAAAGCATTAATTACACTTTCAGCTGCTTTATTTGTTTCAGCAGATACAACCCCTTTACCTTGCGTACTTTCTAATAATTTTACAATTAATGGTGATCCACCAACCATATCAATTAAGTCTTTTGTTTCAAGTGGCGATTTTGCAAAACCGGTAATTGGAATTTTTATTCCATTAATTGAAAATAATTGAGATGAAAATAATTTATCCCTAGACTGAGAAATTGAAGAGCTTGAATTTAAACAATAGGTGCCTATTGAACTAAATTGTCTTAACAAAGCACATCCATAGAATGTCATACTTGGTCTTATTCTAGGAATAACCGCATCTAAATCATCAAGAATTTTACCCCCTCTATACCTGACTTCTGGCTTGTGAGCATCCAATTTCATATAACAATGTTGTATATTTAGAAATTGGATTTTATGACCTCTAGCCTCTGCAGCTTCAATCAATCTTTTATTGCTATATAGATCTTTATTTGTTGCTAAAAGACCTAATTTAAGTCCAGAACTTTGTTTAATTAAGTAATCGTATTTTTTAAGAAATTTTTCTTCAAGATTATCAATAAGAACAAAACTTTTAGATGTATCGACTAAATATCTGTTTTTCAATGCCTCTCTACCAAGCAACATTCTATAATCCATTCCATCTCTATCAGCTAAAGTCAACTCAATTTCAAATTTCTTATTTCCTAGTTCTAATATAGTTTTTATTACATATCGTTTTTGCGATTCTCCAGAGGAACTTTTAATAAGTCTAGTATCAAATACCTTTGATTCACAAGAAACATATAAACTTAAATTATCTTGAATTGGGTTTACATCATATGTTACCCATGCCTCACCATTTTTAATAATACGTTTAATATTTTTTGCTTGTATTGATGATGTTTTTGCTCCAGAATCTACTCTAGCCTTAATAGCTGGTATTTTAATATCATTTAAAGATACCCATTCTTCACAGCCAATAATTATTTTTGACATTATTTTAAAATATAATCCAAAAGTAATATAAACTCATTTAATTAAATTATTTAAATGTTATTAAACAAATACAAGGCCTTTTGAAATTTTATATTATTATTCAATTTCATCATCTATAATTTCATCATCTATAATTTCATCATCTACAATTTCTTCTTCTTCATCAATTAAATTATCCATAGTTTTTTCAAGCTGACTGCCAACTTTGACTAAATATATTGTATCCGAGTCTCTTAATTCCACTGCTTTTATTGTTTCTCCTTGTAAATTTTTAAAAGAGATGATATCACTATTATCATATCCATCTGGATATTTTTCAATTAGTAATTTTAAAATATCTTTTGTTAGTTTCTTATAATCAATAATAATACGTTTCATCAAATTACATTTTTAATATATAAGCGAAAATTAGAGGAGCTACTATAGTAGCATCACTTTCAATTGTAAACTTGGGAGTATCAATATCTATCTTTCCCCATGTTATTTTTTCATTTGGCAAAGCACCAGAATATGAACCATAACTTGTTGTAGAATCAGAAATTTGACAAAAATAATTCCAAAAAGGGGTTTCTTCTTTTTCTAAGTCTTGATAAAGCATTGGAACAACACAAATCGGAAAATCTCCAGCAATACCTCCACCAATTTGAAAAAACCCTATACCTTTTTCAGAATTTTTTTCATACCAATCTGCAAGAAAAGTCATATACTCAATTCCAGATTTCATTGTTGATGGTTTTAATTCACCCTTTAAAACATATGAAGCAAAAATATTTCCCATCGTTGAATCTTCCCATCCAGGAACAACCATTGGAAGATTTTTCTCAGCTGCTGCATACATCCACGAATCTTTAATATCAATTTCATAGTACTGATCTAATTCCCCAGAAAGAAGTAATTTATACATAAATTCATGAGGAAAATAACGTTCTCCTTTTTCTTCAGCATCTTTCCATATTTTAAAAATATGTTTTTGTAATTTTCTAAAAGCTTCTTCTTCAGGAATACATGTATCGGTAACTCTATTCAATCCCTTAACCAGTAAATCCCATTCATCTTTTGGAGTTAAATCTCTATAGTTTGGTATTCTTTTATAATGTGAATGAGCTACTAGATTCATTATATCCTCTTCAAGATTTGCTCCAGTACATGATATAATGTGAACCTTTTCTTTTCTTATAATTTCAGAGAAAATTTTACCCAACTCAGCCGTACTCATTGCACCTGCTAGAGAAACCAGCATTTTTGAACCATCATTTATTTTATTTTCATATGCTTTAGCCGCATCCACAAGAGTTGCAGCATTAAAATGTAGAAAATATTTTTCTATAAAATTTGAAATCGAAGATGTATTACTCATATTCATTTTTAAATTTTTTTAAATTTTCAAAAGGGGAATCGATTATTTCTTCATCACTATAATCATCATCATTGTCTTGAGAGATGAACTTGTAACTCAACATTTTATAATAAAGTTTTGCAGCTAAAAAATCTGATGACTTATCATTTTCATTAGGACACAACTCTACAATATCAAAACCAACAACATTTTTTTCTTTAAAAACACGATATAAAAAATCTAAAGTTTCATACCAAAGTAATCCTCCTGGTTCAGGAGTTCCTGTACTTGGAAAAATAGACGGATCAAATGCATCCAAATCGAATGATATGTAAATATTTCCAGATAATTTTTCTAAAACATCATCAATCCAATATTCATTTTTTGCCATGTCATGAGCAAAAAAAACATTATCCTGATTCATAACATTAACTTCACTATTATCCATACTTCTGATAGCTACTTGAACCAAATTGTTATTTTGACTAGCTTCATACATTGCGCAGGCATGATTATACTGATTACCTTCATACTCTTTTCTTAAATCTGCATGAGCATCTATGTGTAAAACAGTTAAATTATTAAAGGATTCATTAAAAGCTCTTAAAGTTCCAATTGATATTGAGTGTTCACCCCCAAAAACAGTTACAAACTTATTTTTTTTAATATATTTTTTAGTGATTTCAGAAACAGTTTCAACCATATCAATTGGCGACTTAAAATCTGATAAGAGTTCAGATAAATAAATTCCTTGTTTATAAACTTCACTGTTAGTTTCTATATCATAAAGCTCCATATTTTCAGAAGCCTCTAAAAAAGCTGATGGTCCATTGTCAGCTCCTTTTTGCCATGTACTAGTTCCATCATATGAGATGGGTAATAATACTATTTTAGAAGTTTCTATTTTACTAAATTTTTCAGGTATTCCTGCGTAAGTTTTATTTGTTTTCATATCCTAAAATTGAGAGAAATTCTTCACTTTTTTGTTGGTCTTTAAATAATTTGGTTATTAAATTTCCTTTAGAATCCTTATCAATAAGTATATGTTTAGGCTGAGGAATTAAACAATGCTGAAGTCCTCCAAAACCTCCAATACTTTCTTGATAAGCACCAGTATTAAAAAATCCCACATATAATGGGTTGTTTTCATCATAAATTGGTAAATAAATTGCATTCACATGTTGTTCTGAATTATAATAATCATCACTATCACAGGTTAAACCTCCAAGCAATACTCTTTCATAAGTAGAATCCCACCTGTTTACTGGAAGCATAATAAAACGTTTATTAATAGCCCAAACATCAGGTAAAGTTGTTATAAATGATGAATTAATCATATTCCATTTTTCTCGATCATTTTGTTTTTTTTGATACAAAATTTCATATAAAGCTCCACCACTTTCACCAACAGTATAATTGCCAAATTCTGTAAAAATATTTGGTGTCTCTACATTAGCCTCTTTACAAGCTTTTTTAATTTGATTAATAATTTCATCCGTCATGTATTCATAATCATAATTAAAAGCAAGAGAATTTTTAATTGGAAATCCTCCTCCAATATTTAAACTGTCTAAAGAAGGGCAGATTTTTTTTAAATTCACATATACTTTTAAGCATTTTGATAATTCATTCCAGTAATACGAATTATCTTTTATTCCAGTATTAATGAAAAAATGAAGCATTTTTAGTTTTACATTTTTATTATTGGCAATTTCTTTTTGATAAAATGAAATAATATTTTTGTAACCGATTCCCAATCTACTTGTATAAAATTCAAATTTTGGTTCTTCTTCACTAGCTATTCTTATTCCAATATTTATCTTTTGAGAAGATTCTTTAATTAACAAACTCAGTTCTTTATAATTATCAATAATTGGTATACAATTTTCATGTCCTGATTCTATAAGATTTATAATATTTGAAATGTATTTAACTGTTTTGAATCCGTTACATAAAATATAAGTTTTATTGGAAATCTTTCCTTCTATTTTTAATGCATTTATAATGTCTATATCAAAAGCTGATGAAGTTTCTATGTGACAATCGTTCTTTAAAACTTCGATTAGTACATGTTTAAAATGTGAACTTTTTGTACAGTAAGAATAATTATAATCTCCTTTATAATTATTCTTTTTTATTGAGTTTGAAAACCACTTCTTAGCATTATGTATATTTTCTGAAATTTTTGGTAAATAAGTAAATTTTAACGGACTACCATATTGATTAATTAATGAAGTTAAATCAATTCCATTAAAAAGTAAATTTCCATTAATGGTTGTAAATTCCTGATTGGGAAAATCAAAAGTTTGTTCAATTAAGTCTATATAATTTGTGTTCATAATATTCCAATTAAAAAATTAAAAAAAACAAATCCTATTGTTATCTAATAACTTGATTTGTGAAACCCTAATTGAAATAGAAAAACTAAATTACAAGCTGTAAATACTTCACTCTGAGATTAAGCTTTTGAAGAGAATTAAAAAATAAATTTAAAGAAGACCTAATTTTTTCGTTGTATTTCCAAAACACAAAACAATTTTTTTTCTTCCCAAAAAAACTGCTATCGAAATAAATAAAACAAATCATTTTATTTTAAATCACATGTCAAATTTATAATTTTTTTTTAATTTATAATTTTTTTTAAAGTTTCCTTTTTAAGTCAAATATTTTATTTGAAAAAAAACTTTTCTAGATCTGTTTTTTAATATTGTATGAAGGATAATTAAATCATATTTTAATTTTTCTCTTTATTGCATTCTCAATTACTTTATTTATTAAAAAAATTAACTAACTGAATATTTCTACAATAAAAATACTATGCACGCATAGTATATTGTAAAATTTCAATATCTTTGTTAATGTAAACTATAAAATATTTAAAATTTATGGCTGATAAATACGTCGATATTGACACACTTAAATACATGTTATATGACGTTCACAACCTTGAAAGTCTTTTGAACAGAGAAAGATTTGCTGATCATGATAAAGTTTCATTAGACATGTTTTTAGACTCAACAAAAGAGTTTGCTGACAAAGAATTATTTCCATACATCAAAGAAATGGATGAAAAACCAGCTTATCATAGTGAAGGTCAAGTATATGTTCATAGGCAGGTTGATATAATGATGAAAGAAGGTGGAGAACTCGGTTTTATAGCTGCTCCATTTGATTATGAAGTGGGCGGACTTCAAATTCCTCTAATGGTTCATACTGCTTCCGGCTATATATTAGATGCTGCAAACAACCATCTTCCAGGCTATACTGGGTTAACTACTGGAGCAGCTGAATTAATTATACATTTTGCAAATAAAGAACTTTTACAAAAATTTGTTCCGAATATGCTTTCTGGGAAATGGGGTGGAACGATGTGTTTAACAGAGCCTCAAGCAGGAAGTTCTTTGTCAGACATAGTAACCAAAGCAATTCCAAGTAAGGATGGATACTATAATATTAGTGGACAAAAAATATTTATCTCAGCTGGAGACTATCAATATGCTGAAAATATTGTTCACCTTCTTTTAGCAAGAGTTGAAGGTGCACCTAAAGGAACAAAAGGAATTTCTTTATTCATTGTTCCAAAAAACAGAATAAAGTCTGACGGAAGTCTTGAATCAAATGATGTAAATAGTGTTGCAGATTTTCAAAAAATGGGACAAAAAGGCTATTGTACAACACATTTAGGGTTCGGAGATAAAGATGACTGTAGGGGATGGCTAGTTGGTGAGGAAAATCAAGGATTAAAATATATGTTCATGATGATGAATGCGGCAAGAATTGGAGTTGGAAGAGCTGCCTCAGCAATTGCTTCAGCTGCTTACCAAGCATCTTTAAAATATGCTAATGAAAGACCTCAAGGAAGAAAGTTAACAAGCGATGGTAAAAAAAATGTTGAAGAAAGTCAAACATTAATAATTGAACATCCCGATATAAGAAGAATGCTTTTATTACAAAAAGCAGTTGTAGAGGGGTCTATGAGTCTTGTTTTTCTTGCAGCTAAATATTATGATTTGGAAAACACTTCCCTATCAAAAGAAGAAAAATATAAATACAATACACTTCTTGAAATGATTATTCCTGTAGTTAAGACATATCCATCAGAAGCTGGATCTTATTCTGTTAATAATGGACTTCAAGTTTTAGGAGGATATGGATTTTGTTCTGATTTTATATTACAGCAATACTATAGAGATATTAGAATATCAGCAATTTATGAAGGAACAACAGGTATTCAGTCTCAAGATTTACTTGGAAGAAAAATTACAATGAATAATGGTGATGGATTAAAATTATTAATTGATGAAATAAGCAATACTATTTTAAAAGCTAATAAAAATCAAGAATTAAAACCATTTGCTGATTCACTAACTGAAAATATTGCAATGTGTGATAAAATCCTAAAATCATTAATGCCACATGCTTTAAAAGGAGATTTTGAAAAATATTTAGCAGATGCAAGTGTATTTATGGAGTTCTTTAGTCTTATAATTGTTGGCTGGAATTGGCTTGAAATCGCATCTAATTCAGCTGAAGCAATCAACAAAGTTGAAAAAAATTATTCTAATGAATTTTATTACAGTAAAATTGAAACCATGAAGTACTTTTTTGAGTATGAACTACCCAAAACAACAGGTTATTTTAAAATAATAATGAACCCATCTTCAGTTACCATAAAAAAAGGTAAAGAAATTTTATTTTAATTTTTGTTATGAGACCCGTCGCAAAATCCGTTAGGATCCTGAGTATGTCCACAACCACATTTTGGTTTATTGATCATAATAAATTTTAAATAAGAATGATCAAGTTTTATGCCAAATAAAAAAAGCTCTACTAAATTAGAAGAGCTTTTTAAAACAAAAACCAAAACAAAATTTATGTTAATTATTTAAAATTGATATTACAATTAATTCGGCTCTAGCATAATCACTTTGGGATTTAACAGCCCATTCATGTGCATTATAACCTTCATTACAATAATCTTCATAAGGCTGAGCACCGTATCTTATTAATAGATTAACCATATCAGGTTTATCGTTGATTACAGCATGAATTAAAAGAGGTTTACCATTTACAACTGATCTTGCATTAATTAAGCCTTTGGTCAAAAACTCCTTAACAACTTTATAGTCATTTTTAACAATTCCTTCAACAATAATATTGCTATACTCATTTTCTGAAAAAGTTGTTATTGAATTAGCATTAGATAAGTTTAAATTAAAAAATAATATTAAATTTAAAGTCAACAATATAAAATAATTTTTCATATCAATTAATTTTCAACAAAAATAAGACCGAAAAAGCTATTGTTATTATTATTTTTAACCTAATGTAATACTATATTAACATATTTTATTAATTTTATGTAAATAATGTTAATTAAACATTAATATCAATACTAATATTAACAAAATGCCAATTAAAGCTGATTTAGAGAATATTCAATTTGAAAATAAATCATTTTACTACAAAGTTTTTGATATTAATAACCATAAACCTAAACATAAATATCAAAAATGGCACTATCACCCAGAAATTGAATTAGTCTTTGTGAGTAACGGAGAGGGAAAAAGACAAGTTGGACTTCATTTATCAAATTATACTGATGGAGATTTGGTTTTAATTGGATCTAATGTTCCTCACACCGGATTTACTGAATATTTTGACCAAGAAAGGAAGGAAGTAGTTATTCAATTCAAGCCAGACTTTTTGGGAAATTCTATTAATAAAGTTTTTGAATTCAAAAAAATTGAAAAACTATTAGACCTTTCTAAGCAAGGTTTAGTTTTTAATGGAATTACCAAAAAAAATATAGGAATCTCAATGCTTGGTTTGCAATATGAATCAAACTTTCAACAACTTTTAACACTAATTAAAATTTTGGAAACCCTTGCTTCTACAGATGAATATAGTATTTTAAATGAGGTTGACTTTTCAAAAAATAACTCTATAATTGAAAACGAAAGAATTAATAAAGTTTTTAATTACATTAAAAAAAACTATAAAGACAACGTTTGCTTAGATGAGGCTTCGAACCTTATTTATATGACTAAACCTTCATTCTGTAGGTATTTTAAAAAGCATACAGGCAAAAGATTCACAGAGTTTCTTAATGAATACAGAATCAATAACGCATTAAAACTTCTTGCACAAACAGAAAAGGATATCAAAAATATCTGCTACGAATGTGGGTTTAATAATTTTTCGCATTTTAATAGACTATTTAAATATACATTGAAACTAACTCCCTCAGAGTATAGAAAAAAAATTAATTCTGAACAATAATTTTGATTATATTAAAAATTAAAATAATCACTAATTTTAAATAAAAATTATTAATAATGGAAAATATCAAACTTATTATACAAATTATTATTGCATTGGGAATTTTTAACGTTTGGATTGTAAACTATGGAAAAAAATCAAAATATAGAGGAGGCAATGCAACAAATATGTCAGAAGAATTCGAAACTTATGGTTTTAAAAGCTGGTTTATGAAGCTAATTGGCTTAACTAAACTATCACTTGCAGTATCTTTAATTGCCGGAATATGGTATGTTGATTTAATTGATATTTCAGCTTTTTTAATTGGAACTTTAATGGTAGGAGCAATTTTTTCTCACGCAAAAATCAA
Source organism: Flavobacteriaceae bacterium (assembly GCA_016780345.1). Taxonomy (GTDB): domain Bacteria; phylum Bacteroidota; class Bacteroidia; order Flavobacteriales; family Flavobacteriaceae; genus MAG-121220-bin8. Next base: position 9,909 of record JADHLZ010000032.1, read on the forward strand.
CGACCCATTCATAAAGTCAATACCTGCTTTAATAATGTTAATTTTATGCTCTGTACTAATTATTTTATAGTTGATCTATTTAAAAGTCAATTATTTATTATTTATACTTTGAAATCTATGTATATAGATTAATTTTGCAACAAATTTTTACCAACATGGCATTTAACATTGAAATGATTGCAAAGGTTTATGATCAAATCAAAACCAAAGTAGACAAAGCTCGAAAAATCACAAACAAACCTCTTACACTTTCAGAAAAAATTCTTTATTCACATTTATGGAATGATGAGTTAAATTCTCCTTTTACAAGAGGTAAGGATTATGTTGATTTTGCGCCTGACAGAATTGCTTGTCAAGATGCAACAGCTCAAATGGCTTTATTACAATTTATGCAAGCAGGAAAGAAGAAAGTAGCAGTTCCAACAACTGTTCATTGTGATCACTTAATCCAAGCATCTGTTGGTGCTACAAAAGATCTTCAATCTGCTCTAAACAACAGTAATGAAGTATTTAACTTTCTTGAATCTGTTTCAAATAAATACGGGATTGGTTTTTGGAAACCAGGTGCTGGAATAATTCATCAAGTTGTTTTAGAGAATTATGCCTTTCCAGGCGGAATGATGATAGGAACTGATTCTCATACAGTCAATGCTGGAGGATTGGGAATGTTAGCTATCGGAGTTGGTGGTGCTGACGCTGTTGATGTAATGGCAGGAATGCCATGGGAATTAAAATTTCCAAAATTAATTGGAATAAAATTAACAGGTAAACTTTCCGGTTGGACTGCACCCAAAGATGTTATTTTAAAAGTAGCTGGTATTTTAACCGTCAAAGGAGGAACTGGCGCAATAATTGAATATTTTGGACCAGGTGCCGAATCTATGTCCTGTACAGGAAAGGGAACAATCTGTAATATGGGTGCAGAAGTTGGAGCTACAACTTCAACATTCGGATATGATGAATCAATGGAAAGATACCTTAGATCAACAAATAGAAATGATGTTGCTGATGCTGCAAACAGGATTAAAGAATATTTAACAGCTGATAAAGAGGTTTATGAAAATCCTGAAAAATATTTTGATCAAGTTATAGAAATTAATCTTTCAGAACTCATGCCACATGTAAATGGTCCTTTCTCACCAGACATAGCAACTCCAATTACCGAAATGAGCAAAAAATCTAGAGAAAACGATTGGCCACTCAAAGTTGAATGGGGACTAATTGGATCTTGTACAAATTCATCATATGAGGATTTATCAAGAGCTGCATCAATTGCTCAACAAGCTATTGATAAAAAATTATCGACTAAAGCTGAATTTGGAATTAATCCCGGATCTGAACAAGTTAGATATACAGCTGAGAGAGATGGGTTTTTAGAAATTTTTGAAAAATTAGATGCTAAAATATTTACAAACGCTTGTGGCCCATGTATAGGTCAATGGGCAAGAGAAGGTGCTGAATTGAAAGAAAAAAACACTATTGTTCATTCATTTAATAGAAACTTTGCAAAAAGAGCTGATGGAAACCCAAATACTCATGCTTTTGTAGCTTCACCTGAAATGGTTGCAGCAATTGCAATTTCAGGAAGATTAGATTTTAATCCAATCACAGACACATTATTGAACTCAAACGGAGATGAGGTTAAATTAGACGAACCTACTGGATGGGAATTACCTCCAAAAGGTTTTGCTGTTGAAGATTCTGGATACCTTGAGCCTGTTGAAGACGGATCAGGTATTGAAGTAATTGTTGATGAAAAATCTGAAAGACTTCAACTTCTTGAGCCTTTTAAACCATGGAATGGAAAAAATATCACAAATGCAAGACTTTTAATAAAAGCTCTTGGAAAATGTACTACAGATCATATTTCTATGGCTGGTCCATGGCTTAGATTTAGAGGACACTTAGATAATATTTCAAATAACTGTTTGATTGGTGCTGTAAATGCATATAACAACAAAACTAATTTTGTAAAAAACCATATATCAGGTGAGTATGGGGGAGTTCCAGACACACAAAGAGAATACAAGAAAAACGGAATAGATACTATTGTTGTTGGTGATCATAATTACGGTGAAGGTTCTTCTAGAGAACATGCTGCAATGGAACCAAGGCATCTAGGCGTAAAAGTAGTTTTAGTAAAATCATTTGCTAGAATTCATGAGACCAACCTAAAAAAACAAGGTATGCTTGGCATTACTTTTTCAAACGAATCTGATTACGATTTAATTCAAGAAGATGATCTATTTAATTTTATTGACTTAGAATTATTTAGCCCTGGAAAACAAATTTCAATCGAAATAGTTCACAAAGATGGATCAAAAGATCTAATTAAAGCAGATCACACCTACAATGCTCAACAAATTGAGTGGTTCAAGGAGGGGTCTGCATTAAATTTGATTAAAAAATCAAATTAAATTATTCGGGTGCTATTTCAAAAGTCATTCCCTCTAATTCTTTGGTAATTTTAATTTGACATCCTAATCTAGAACTTGATTTAGTATTAAAAGCTTCAGATAACATTGCTTTTTCATTTTCACTAATATCCTCTAATAAAGAATCTGAATTAACATAAACGTGACACGAAGCACACATTGCAATACCACCACAAATACCCTCAATAGGAAATTCATAACTTTTACAAGCTTCCATTAAGTTCATATTCATATCAGTAGGAACAACTATGGAATGATTGTTTTTTTCCCTATCAATGATATTGATATTGATTATAGACATTTATTTAACTATCCTAATTAAAGAAAGCAAAACTACTTAAATTAATTAGATCTTATTGTGTTTTAAATGAATAGACAATTGAATAACTAGCGTTGGTTCCGTCTGATGTTTTCACTCTCCAGTAATACGTTGTATCAGCCTCAAGCTCAACATCCACTGATTCGTCTGATAAATTACTAAGTGATGAACTTGGTGTTTGTTTGCCATCAACCGTATCAACATAAAGCGTATATGTAAGCGTATCGTTTGTATCAGGATCCGTTCCTTCCCAACTAAACGTGGCTTTTCCATCTGTAAGCGATACAGTCGATCCAGACGCAGGAGCCTTTAACTCTGCTGGGAATGGAGCGTAGTTAATCACACCATCTCCAGCCAAGTAAAACTTCCAAAGATCACTAGCAGTTGTCGTTGTCGTTGTTGTATTCTTTGACGTAACTGTCCATGAATAAGGCTCCCCTTTATTTAATGTAGCTGTTGTAGAAGTGGTTGAAATTCCATTTTTATTAGTAGCAGTATTTGTATTTAAGTTAGTAATTCTAACGTCGTATGTATTGGTATTAGCAGAAGCGTTCCAACTAAAAGTTACTGTACTTTGAGAAGAAGATACACTTGTTCCAGTCTCACAAGTTTCATTGTTAGCCGGAGCAACTAAAGTCGCTTTTCCAGGGGGAGTTGGAGTTGGACCGCCACCTCCGCCGCCGCCGCCGCCGCCGGTGTCATCGCCTCCTCCACCACCACAGCTTAGAAGAATTGATACAAAAAGAAAACTGAAAAATCTTAGTATGTAGCTTCTCATCTTTTAACAATTTTAAATGTTTTTCTAACCGTTGGTCCATCCAAGGTTACTAAATACGTTCCCGACGGTACTCCACCAAGATCTAAATCCGTCTTTCTAGTCGACTGTATCAACTGTTCTCTTGAGAAGATCAGATCTCC